>CACZFE010000058.1 GCA_902780365.1 uncultured Spirochaetales bacterium | reverse complement strand
ATTGTTTTATCACTCTCGGATTGTGGATGAGCGGACCCAGCATTACGACTTTTATTCCGCTTTTTTTCGCATTGTTGACCGCTTCTTCAAGCAGCGAGAAGGCTCTTCTCACCCCGAAGCAGACTCCTGAATTGTCGGCGACTGTTATTTTCATTTTTCCTCTCTTTCTTTTGCGTATTTGACGATGACTTCCACAGTCTGTTCGAGATTTATGTCGGAATTGTCCAGCAGAACGGCATCTTCAGCCTGTTTCAGCGGGGAAACGGCGCGGGTCGAATCTTTGAGGTCACGCTCTTTTATCTCTTTCACAAGCTCGTCGAAATCGACTTTATGGCCTTTAGCCTCGAGTTCGAGCATTCTACGTTTCGCTCTTTTTTCAGGAGAAGCCGTGAGAAAGATCTTGAGTTCGGCATCAGGCATGATCACTGTGCCTATGTCGCGGCCTTCCATGACGACTCCGCCTGCTTCGGCATATTTTCTCTGCATATTGAAAAGCGCTTCACGGACAAACGGAATTGCCGATACGGAACTTGCCTTCATGCTGATTTTTTCAGTGCGGATCCCGGAAGTTATGTCGTTTCCGTTCAGAAAGACATGGTTGATGCCGTTTTCAATTTTGAATGAAACATCGAAATTCCCGAGGAGTTCCCTGATTTTGCCGTGTTCGTCGACAGCCGTTTCGCCCATGAAGAAAGCGAGAGCACGGTAAATCGCGCCGGTATCGATGTATGAATAGCCGAGCCTTTCAGCCGTCAGCCTGCTGACGCTGCTTTTTCCGGCACCTGCCGGACCGTCGATTGCAACTCTGATTTTTTTCATAACAACCTCCCAAAAAAACAGAGCATTATAATTTTGGATTTCAGAAAATCAAATTTCTTTTTGATGTCGTTTAATTTGACGTTACGACGTGACGTCGTTACGCCGTAACGATCTCGCGCCGCCGTCGATATTGCGCGCCTTTCGTTGTTTGGCCGCCGTCGATATTTCGATATTCGACATTTCGAAATTTCGACAAGATCTGCGGCGGCATTAAATCTAAGGCACTTCGACTCTGTTCAAGAGTTCTGAAATGATTTTATCGGCCGGGATCTTTTCGGCTTCGGCCTCGAATGACGGGATTATCCTGTGGCGGAGCACCGGATATGCGACTTCCTTGATGTCTTCCGGAGTGACGAAATTCCTTCCTTCGATGAAAGCGCGGATACGCCCTGCGAGAATGAGGAAAATGCTTGCACGGGGGCTTGCTCCGACATCGATGAGCTGGGCGAGAGCCTTTTCTTTCGGCTGTCTCGTTTCCGAAACGATCGAAATAACATATTTTTTGATCCTGTCATCGGTATAAATCTGCTTTGCGATCTCCTGCCACTCTTTTATAGTCTCTTTGTTGAGGATCCTGTTGAGTGTCTGGGTGAGTTCTCTGCGCTCGAATTTCTCAATTATTTTGAGTTCTTCATCCGGAGTCGGGTAATCAATCAGGACTTTGAACATGAACCTGTCGACCTGTGCTTCGGGAAGCGGATATGTTCCCTCCTGCTCAAGCGGGTTCTGTGTCGCCAGAACGATGAAAGGTTCCGGCAGTTTGAAAGTTGTTCCGCCGATCGTGACCTGACGTTCCTGCATCGCTTCGAGCAGAGCCGACTGGACTTTTGCCGGAGCACGGTTGATTTCGTCAGCAAGGATGACATTCGAAAAAATAACACCTTTCTTTATGTCGAAACTGTGCTCTGTCATGTTGAAGATCCTGCTTCCGATAATGTCGGCCGGCAGCAGGTCAGGAGTGAACTGTATTCTCTGGAAATCAAGGTCAGTCGAATCAGCAAACGCCTTGACAGCAGTTGTTTTTGCAAGCCCGGGAACACCTTCCAGAAGTATGTGCCCTTCGCCGATAATGCCCATGATGAGCGCTTCGACCATCTCCTCCTGCCCTACGATAACTTTGGATATCTCCGATTTGAGAGCGTTGATTGTCAGCGCGTGGTTTCTGATTTTTTCGTTCAATTCACCGAATTCCATATCCTCCTCCTAAAAAAAACCGGTCCAGAAACAAGCGGCATATTAAATTTATTTCAATTTTCTTGCAAGTCTGCGCGAAAAACATATATCCGATACAAGTTTTTTTGTTCGGAGTTAGTTTTGCCGAAAAAAAAGATAGACATTTTTTTTGATTTTTCCGCTGACGGCGATTTTGTGTTTAGGTCTTCTTTCGCTCAGCAGCGCACTGATATCTAAGTTTTACATCCAGCTGATATGGGGAGTGTTTGCAACAGGAGTTTTTATTTTCACTTCCTATTCCGACCTGCGTCTTTTCGAAAGGGCTGCGATCCCGATGTATTTCGCGAACATTGTCCTTCTTGTTCTTGTACTTTTCATCGGCAAGACGATCGGCGGCGCGCAGAGGTGGCTCGATATCGGTTTCATGAACTTCCAGGTCAGCGAATTGACGAAGATTTCCGTAATATTGTTCATAGCATATCAGTTCAACCTTAAACCAACGCTTGAGGACGGATACAACCTTTTTGACATTCTGCCGGAGGCTTTCGGTATATTTATTCCGGTTTTTCTGATTTATAAAGAGCCTGATTTGGGTACATCTAATCAGAAAACCCGAGTTATTTCACTGGTTTCAATGCTTATCGGCGAGGAATCCCAGGAACTCAGCCAGACTTCGCAGTATCACATAAAACAGTCTATAATCGCGGTCGGCAGCGGCAGACTGCACGGCAAAGGCTACAAGCGCGGCACTCAGAATATGCTTCGTTTCATTCCTGAACACCACACCGACTTCATTTTTTCGGTCTATGCCGAGGAATTCGGCTTTTTCGGCGTCATGGCGCTGCTTTTTCTTTATTTTCTGCTGCTTGCAAGGATCCTGAATCTTATCGGCAAGGTTAAGGACAAGTTTTCGGCATTGATTTTAGTAGGGTCATGCGCCCATATCTGGCTGCAGGTCCTTGTAAATATCGGTATGGTCACAGGACTTCTTCCTGTTGTCGGTATCCCGCTGCCGTGGTTCTCGTACGGCGGAAGTTCGCTTATTTTCAACATGATGCTGATGGGGCTTGTGCATAATATCAGTTTACATCGGTGTTATGTTTAAACCGGAATTGTCGTTATTATCGTTATTATCGATTTGCCGCCGTCGAAATATCGAAATCTCGAAATTTCGAAATACCGATAAAAAATCGGCGGCGTCGACCGGAACGACAGGCGTCGACAAAAAATTGACAAAAAAGGCTCTTTTCGTTACTTTGCGCGCGCTTTTTTTGTTTTTTTAGGGATTATTCACTATACAAGGGATGAAAAAAATGCTCAAAAAATCGTTGTTTTTGGTGTTTACACTTTTGATTTCGTTTTCTATTTTCGCTGCTGATCCGAAAATGGCTGTCGTTCCGGCAATCGGCGAGGACGATGCTGCAGAAATGGCGAAAAGCCTCTCAAAAGAGTTCAAAATCCTTTACAAAACTGTAAAAGGTGCAAAACTTTCGGATGTCGACGGAGCTGCTGCCTCTAAGTTCAAAAAGTGCGCCGGCAAACTGAAATGCGCTAAGGACGAGGCTAAAAAAATCAAAAAATCACAGTATATCCTTTTCCCGGTCGTAAAGACGACTGACGAGGGATTTTCAGCTATTCTCTACATTCTGGACAAGAACGGCAAGCTCGCTAAAAAACAGAATGTGGATGTAAGCAGCGATACTGATGCAGAAGATTTTGCTTCCGAGGTCGCAGGAAAACTTATAGAAGCGCTTGCAAACCTTTCTGAAGGCGGAGAAGAGAGCGATGATGAGGCGGCTCCGGCTCAGGAAGAAGCTCCGAAAATGACTGATCGTGAGAAAAAGGAAGTTCTCCGTTCCGCGTTCAAAGCATACAAAGCAGGCAAGGGCAAGGACGCTTCAGCACTTTTCAGAAAGGCTGAGAACGTAACTCTTGCAGATACAGTTGACGAGATAATCCAGGCTCTCGACGATGCAAAATCGATGACCAAAAACGGTGACGCGTCAAGAGCGGTAGAAACTGTCAGCAAACTCGAAAAGAAGGATCTCGACCTCAGGGAACAGGGTTACAAAGAGCTCCAGTTCATCAAGGAAACCAACAAAAAACGCCGTTACAACGAGCCTGACAAGGATGATTATGATAAGGCGAGACGTACTTTCAAGAGTGTCAAGAAGGACATGAAGACTATCTCGGTATGGCGCGACGGCGAGATGAAGAAACTCGATGATTCCATGGCCGGTAAACTCGACGAACAGAAGAAAATCAGCGAAAAATTCGAAGAGGACGAGAAAAAACAGGCAAAGGCTGAGAAAAAACAGGAGAAAGAACATCAGAAAAAGATCGAAACTCTCCGCGAAAGCATTGAAAACCTTGATGCGACCTACCGCGACAGGCTTAAAAAGACCGACCGTGAAATCGAAAAGCTGAACAAGCAGCTCGAAGACGACAGACCTGCAGAAGAAATCTACAAGAAAGAGATCGAAGAAGAGATCGCGGCAGTCGAAGCTAAATACAAACAGGGGAACAAAGACCTCAAGAAACAGCTCATTCAGGCTAGAAAACAGGCAAAGGCCGATACCGAAGCTGCTGAAAAAGAGTATGAGGAAAAAATCAAAGCTCTTGAGAAGAACAATTCGGATCTTGAAAAACAGGTCCGGAAACTTTCAAAGGAAGTAGAGAGTCTTGACAGCGATTTCGAAGCTCAGGAGCAGAAAGAGTCCGAGAAGTTCGACAAGAGCGTAGCGGCTGCTGAAGCACAGGATGCAAAAGATCTTGAAGCAGCAGAGAAAAAAGCTGACGAAGATACCGAAAACCTCAACAAACAGCTTGAGGATTACGACAAGAAAATTTCAGCTTATACCGAGAAATTTGACAAAATCGATTCCGAAATCAGCGATTTCAACGACAAACAGGAAGAAAAGCTGAGCAAGAATCAGGAAAAGTTCGACAAGAAGAGAGAAGATGCTGAGCGCAAATTCGAATCGGAGCGCGGCGCTGCCGAGGAAAAGGCAGAACAGGCTTACAGCAAGGAGCAGGCTGCTCGTGCAAAGAAAGTAGAGACTCTTGAATCCCAGATGTTCGAGATCCAGGACAAGGTCGAGAAGTACGAAAAGGATCCGAAGTGGCAGAAACTCAAAAAGGATTCCGCTGCAGCATCCAAAGATCTCGCGAAATTTGAGGACGATCACGACAAATTCATTGAAAAAGAGACTGCTTCAGCTTCCAAAAACTATAAGGCTGAAGTCGCAAAGATAGATGCTGACCAGAAGAGCAGCGATGCAGAGATCAAGAAGGAAACAGCTGCTTTCAAATCCAAAAAAGAGGCTGAAAAGAAGGCTCTTTCCGCAGACATGAAGAAGGCTGAACAGGAAAAGGCGGCATTCGAAAAGGATATCAAGAAAAAACAGGCTACGATCAATGCCAACAAAAACCAGAAAATCAAAGCTATAGAAGGCCGTGCCGCGAAACGTGAAGCTGATAGAAACGCAAAGGCGAAACAGAGAAAGGCTCAGTACGACAAGACAGCTGCAGAAAAGAGAAAACAGCTTGCAGCGGCTGAAAAACAGCTTGATGCTGCAAACAACAACTCTGAAAAGACAAGAGACGCTCTTGCTCAGCAGCTTGAGAACAAAAAGGCCGCGGCTGAAAAGAAGGTCAACGACCTCGAGATCGCCAGCGAGCAGAAGAAAGATGCTAACGAAAACGCGATAGAAAAAGAAAAACAGGCAATCTACGAAAAATACGAGAAAAAGGCAGAGACAGACAAAAAAGCGATAACGGCAAAAATCACTCAGCTTGAAAACAGCTCCAAAACTTTTATCGCTCAGAGAGGCAAGGAGGAAGCAAAACTTCGCGCCGACCTTGAGGCTGCCGAAAAGAAGACCGACACTATGAAAGACGAGTGGGACAAGGATGCTGCGAAGAGAAAAGCTAAATACGAGGCTGATCTCAAGGCTGCCGAAAAGCGTGAATCTGCTGCAAGAGCTAAATACGAGCAGTCGAAAAACAATATCGAAAAACAGTATAAGGCTAAAGTTGACGCTCTCATCAAAGAAAAATCGATCACTTTCGCAAGCGGAAGCGAATTCAAGGAAGAGCGCGACAGAAACTACGAATACAGCGCATACACAAAGCAGATGAACTCGATCAAGGCTGACGCGCTGGCTGCTCAGGGAATGGAAAAACTTAAAGACGAAGAGATCGCCGAAGCGAGAAAGTTCTTCTATGACGCTCTTTATGCCGATGCAAACAGCAAATCGGCGCAGACCGGACTCAAAGAGATCGAAAAGACCGCAGCTGCAATGTTCGACAGAGCTTATGCTGACGTTCAGGCAGGTGAAATGAGCTCGGCCAAGAAAGTTCTCATCAAACTTAGAAAGGAACTCAGCCCGAAGAGTGCTTACTATCTCAGAGTCCTTGCTCTCATCGAAGATACGAAGGACGGCGGGGATTCTTCAGAGGATTAGTCCGATTAAAACTTTCTTTTCAATTTTCACTTTCAAACAATATCCGAGGTTTCAATGACGGAAGAAAACAAAAAGGAAAATTTGTCTCCTGAAAACGGCATCGCGTCCGAAGAGGCGTCGAAAAGGCCGCTCACTCTGGAGGAACAGTATGAAGAAGATGACCGCCAGTGGCTTAAAAACGTCTATCAGGGCGATGTGAAACAGCTCACGCTGCGCGCAGTCGTCATGGGAATGATCATCGGCGGACTCATGAGTCTCACGAACCTTTACATCGGTCTCAAAACCGGATGGGGACTCGGTGTCACGATCACGGCATGTGTCCTTTCGTTCAGCATCTGGAAACTCCTGCGCGTGATTTTCCCGAAAATTTTCACGACAGACATGACGCTTCTCGAGAACAACTCGATGAAGTCGACCGCTTCGAGTGCCGGCTACACGACAGGCGGAACGATGGTGAGCGCGATTGCGGCTTACATCCTCATTACCGGGCAGCATCTCAACTTCTGGGTGCTCACGGCATGGACGGTTTTCCTCGGAATTGCCGGCGTCGTCATGGCGATACCGATGAAAAAGCAGATGATCAATATGGAAAAACTGCCGTTTCCGTCGGGAACTGCTACAGCCGAAACGCTTAAAAGCCTTTATGCCGGCGAAGAAAGCAAGAAACAGACGCGCACGCTTCTCGGTTTTGCCCTTGGCGGTGCGCTCCTCACGGTTATCCGCGACTTTTTCGAATGGATCAAATACACTTACGCGGTTTTCGGCGAAAAACTTGCCGAATACACCGTTTCGATGGAGACGAGCCTCATTATGGTCGCAGCCGGCGGGATCATGGGCTGGAGAACGGCATGGAGCATTCTTTTCGGCGCGATCCTCAACTATATTGTTCTGGCACCTTACATGGTAAAAATCGGCGCGATAACGGAACTCGGCTACCGAGGGATCAGCAGCTGGAGCCTCTGGTTCGGCGCATCTGTCATGGTCGCGGCTGGATTCACCTCTTTCCTCATGCAGTGGAAAGTCGCTCTGAAGGCGTTCGCATCGCTCAAAGACCTTTTCTCGACGAAAAAGCGCGAGCTTACCGAGATCGAGAAAGTCGAAGTTCCGATGAGCTGGTTCTTCTGGGGCATCGTTGTCGGCGGCACGGGAATAGCTCTCATCATGCTTTTCGCGTTCGACATTCCGGTTTGGGTTTCGGTTCTTGCAGTTATTCTTTCGTTCTTCCTTTCGATAGTTGCATGCCGCGCAACAGGTGAGACCGACACCACTCCGGTCGGTGCGCTGGGCCAGGTAACTCAGGCTTTTTACGGAATGCTCCGTCCCGGCAGCAAAGTGACGACTCTTATGACGGCTTCGATCACTTCGGGTATCGCGGGTTCTTCGGCAGACCTTCTTACCGACCTCAAGACCGGTTATATTCTCGGTGCAAACCCGCGCAAGATGTTTCTGGCGCAGTTTATCGGCATTTTTGCAGGAACGATCGTCATTGTTCCCGCATTCTACCTCATAGTTCCGACTCCGGATGTTCTCGGAAGCGACTACTTCCCGGCACCGGCGGCTCAGGTCTGGTCGAGAGTCGCCGATCTGCTGGCTCAGGGTTTTGCTACGCTTCATCCTACGGCTAAGATCGCGATGCTCATCGGTGTGGCGGTCGGCGTGATCATTCCGTTGCTTGAAAAATGGTTCCCGAAAGCGGCAAAATTCATCCCGTCGTCGATGGGGATCGGCCTTGCTTTCGTCATTCCGTTCTGGAACTCGCTTTCGATGTTTCTCGGAGCTCTGATCGTCCTCATCATCGAACACAAAAAGAAATCGCTCGAGGAATACATCGTTCCGGCGGCATCGGGAATCATCGCCGGAGAATCGCTCGCCGGAGTCTTCATAATTCTTCTCAGCACACTGACCGGAAACTGATAATCGACTGATTTTGTTTGAGAATGATGTTTGAATGAGTGAAAGGCTTTTTTTACTTGACAAAAAACTTTTAGACTTTAAAATTTCAGACGGTTTTTTTACAATATGATTTTAAGGGGTTTTTTTACCAACTTTTTTTTAGGAGATTTCAAATGAAGAAATTCACAGCAATCCTTGTAGCGATCGTTCTCGCTCTCTTTGTTGTAAGCTGCGGCGGCTCGAACAAAGACAAAGACGACACAGACACAACTCCGGACGAAGATGTCACAGACACTGAAGAGCCCGACACGGCTACAGACACCGAAGAACCTGACACGGCTACAGACACGACTCCTGACGGAGACACTGGTGACACCGCAGTAGAAGAGACCTGCAAACTTGGTTCCGATCTTTACACGATTGATGCAGAACGTTACTTCGCTTTCAAAGGTGTTGGAACAATCAACGTATCAGCTAACTCAGAGGATGCACAGCCAGCCAGCCTTGTTAAAATCGCTTATGACGGTATGAAAGGCGCTAACTTCCAGTATGGCAACCAGCTTTCTTTCTATGAGTATGGACCTTCCAACTTCCTCCAGGGTGAAGACGCTGTTGCTCTTCAGGTTTACGGAAATGTTGACACGACTACTTACAGAGTCCTTACTGTTGCAACCGTAGAAGTTCCGCTTTCTTACATTGATTTCATGAAAGAGAACGAAACTTTCGAATTGGATCAGGCTCCTGTAACCGAAATCGCTGTTCTTAAATGGTCGAAAGATCAGACTTACGTTCAGCAGTGCATTTTCTTCGGCAAACTTGTAAATCAGCAGTACTTCAACGGCAAAACAAAAGTTTGCTACGAAAAGAACGAAGAATTCGCAGCTGGCGAAACTTTCAAACTTTCGATGGTTGCTGAAATCGGAAGCGACGAAGACACAGTTGAAGTCTTCTCTGATATCGAAAGCGTAGAAGACCTTTGCCCGTGCTTCCTTATCGATGATGAACATCCGAACGGCGAAGTTGTTGACTGCTCGACAATTGAAGAGTTCAACGAAGGTGACACCGACACCGATACGGACACCGATACCGATACAGACACGGACACTGACACCGACACCGACACCGATACGGACACTGACACAGACACCGATACGGATACGGACGTAAATCCCTGTGAACCGAATCCCTGTGAAAGCGATGAAGTCTGCGCAGCAGATGAAACCGCAGCACAAGGCTACACCTGCACTCCGGGAACTCCGGCTCTTACCTGCGATGAAGCAGATCACAAAGAACTCAACGAAGCAGGCGATGCATGTGTTTGTGTTATCGGTTACAACATGATAGAAGGCGTCTGCCGTAAACAGTGCACATCCAACAGTGACTGTGTGGAGAACGAAGAAAGTTGCGATCCTATGGAAGATGTTTGTATGCCGAATATTTAATATCTGCTCAAACGATTTTTTAAAGGGCGCTCCGGCGCCCTTTTTTTTTGCCCTGAATTGCTTGATTTTTTTAAAATTGGTTTCTATACTGAATTTATCGAACTTTGAAAGGTGAGAAAAAATGGATAAAAGAAAGAAACTTGTAAAACTTTTTTACGAAATCGACGAGTTTATTAAGCAAAAATCGATAAAGTCTGATCCTTATGCGTTTTTGCTGAACAAATTCTATCTTTCACTCATGAACAAACGCCCTGCCGCGGCGACGCTTTCAGGAATAAGCAAAGCCGATTTCTCGCTTATAAACAATGAGTTCTCGGACAGGCTCGGCCGTGATTTTGTCCTCTCGCTTTCGATAACAGAGATCCTTTCCCTGCCTTCGGAAAAAGTGATTGAACTCAGCAATGTCAAAGTCCAGCCGAAGCAGAATCTGCTTGTTCTCACCGACACGATAGTCCTTCCTTACGAAACAGAGAAAAAGGTGCAGCTTTTTATCGGATACACTTCCGAAAAAACGCATGAACAGCCTTTCAAGAACATAGAATATTATCCGATCTCGAGAGAGTCCGCCCTTTCGATTTCGATCCAGACGACGCTTTTCGATTTTATGGACGAGGACAACGGCACGCAGCTGCCGCCGCAGAATTTCGATGTCGTGCTTGATGATGCTGTGCATTATTCGTTTCCGAGTGAAAATCTGCTCAATACATTATCGGTTTTGATGAGGCCTAACGCTGTTTTTTATATGATGGTAAAAAAGATTTTTCTTTCCTCTCCGCTGACCAGAAAGGAGAAAAAGAATCTTTATTCCGTTTTCGAAACCGAGGAAATCGACCGTTTTACCGATCTTCTGCAGCTTAAGCTGCTCAAAAAAATGGAAGGCCGCATTCCTGCGCTTCCGAAAAATGTCGTTATACGTGACGTCGAGAGCGGAAAAATGCTTGAGCTTGATAAAAACTGCCTCGATTTCAACCATCTTTTTACTTTCAATGACAGCGTTACATCTGACCAGCTTGCTCTTGTTTCCAAGATCGAGGAGCGGGCAGGGGCGACGTGCGGTGATTATTTCAGATTTTTCCTCGGAATGTTCAGAAACGTGCCGATAGACAGTATGATCAAAACGTTGAGAAGAAACGCGTCATACAAGCCTCTTATCACATCAAAGGAAATACTTCCGTTCAATACTTTCAAGATAAAAAAATACATATATCCTGATCCGGAAGTGTTTTTTCAGATTCCTCCGGAAAGCAGCTTCGAGAGTAAAAAACTGCTGATGCGCTATCTTTCGGTAAAGCCGGTTTTTGCATACGACGAGGACGGACTTTATTTTATGAACGATGTCGCTGCCGTTATTCCCCGTACGCAGGATATCGACCTTTATTTCGCGGAGGGATATCTCAATTCGAAACTTGTGGAATTTTTCTACAAGATAAAATTTCCGCATCACAACAAATTTTTGAAGAAAAATTTCAATAAAATTCCTTTTGTCCTTTGCGGAAAAAGTTCCCAGCACATAATTTCCAGAGAAGTCCTTTCCATCCGCAGGATTTACCGCGATATGATTCTTTCAAGAGACCGTGAAACTCTTCAGAAGGAGCTCTCCGTTGTTTCTGACAGGCTTGACGGTTATATTTACCAGCTTTTTAAACTTTCGATGGACGAAATAGATATTATTGAAAAGTATGTTTGCGAGAATTCCGACTCTCAGGAGGCGGACGATGAAAAACAGATGGAAAATACTGGTCGTTGACGACGATCTTTCGATCCTCAGGAGTTATCAGAAGTATCTTGAATCGGAGGGTTACACTGTTTTTACAGCCGATGACGGAAGAACAGGTTATATCGCGATAGAAAAGGAGCATCCTGATCTGGTACTTCTCGATATAAACATGCCGGTCAAAACAGGATTGGAACTTCTTGAGGATCTGAACAAGACTCTCAGCAAAAAGGATATGCCGCTTATTGTCATGCTGACGGCTTTCGGCGATCTTGATGCGGCGGTAAAAG
>CACZFE010000057.1 GCA_902780365.1 uncultured Spirochaetales bacterium | reverse complement strand
AGACCTATATCAAAAACACTTTATTCGTGCGGATGCGCTGAGGGATACTACTGGTGGGGAGCCGAAACCGGCTGCATTGACAAAGCAACTATCGGCAATATCTGCACAGGTCAGACAAAGTGCTACGACGACGAAAACGAGACATCTTGTCCTTCATCCGAGGCCGATTTCTATGGTCAGGATGCGCAATACATTAGCAAATGCAAAGCGAGGAGTTTTACAGTTAAAACTGTTTCCGGACAAAATATTGTTCTTGATAATAATACAGGACTTGTATGGCAACAGACAGTTTCGGCTGAAACTTATAATTGGGAAGAGGCTCAAAACTATTGTGACAGCCTTAACAGTTCAAATTATGCCGGCTACGGCAGCGGATGGCGTCTTCCTCAACCACAGGAGTTTTTTACACTAGAGGACAGCGACAGGTATAATCCCATAATAGACACAAATATTTTCACTAATATGCCGTCCAAAAGTATCTGGACTTCAAAAAGTCACGATAATAACAAGGCATGGAATTTCAACCCATATAATGGAAAGATGAATTATGATTCAAAACAATTCTCTTTTCCCGTAATGTGTGTCAACGGAATGGAAATGCCAACAGGAGTTTTTACAAAGAAAAAGATCAATGGCAGACTTGTTATTACTGATTCAACAACAGGTTTGATGTGGCAGAGAGTTGATAATTACAAGGGTAACTGGTTATCTGCTTTGAAATATTGCGAAGAATCTGTTTATGCCGGTTATACAGACTGGCGTTTACCGAACAAAAATGAATTGGCATCGCTTTTTAACTACAATAAATCCGAGCCACCGTATTCTGATTTTCCAGATATGCCAAACGATTTATTGTTGTCTTCTTTCTGGTCTTCAACCACTTCAGTATATGAGTATTTGAGCGGAGCTTGGGAGGAAAGTTTCTATTATGCTCATATATGGCGAGAATCTAAGACAACTTCTTATGTAAATATTCGTTGCGTGAGAAACGCTGATTAGTGTCAAATTTTTTTCGATTAAATCGTTTCCAGGAAAGCTTCGATTCTTGTCGCGACTCTGGCGTCGATTTTATTTGAAGGTTTGTCGAATTCCAGAGTGAGAAGCGGGATGTTGAGTCCTTTGCTTTCAAGGAGTTTGCGGAGGATTATGTCCTCGAGTTGCCTGTGGCAGAAGGACTGGACGTAGTGGATTATGCCGTCGACGTTGCGTTTTTTGATCTCGGCGATCGCCTTTTCAAAACGGAAAGCGGCGGAGTAGGGGTAGGTGTAGTTTGTGTACTGTTCTTCGATCGTCGGATATTCGTCGAGCATTGCGAATTCACGCTGGATCTCGTTGTAGACTACTGTCGCGTTCCTTTCTTCGAGGAATGCATGGACGGGAACGATCGGCGGAACTCCGAGGTATGCTATTTTTTTGCGTGACGGATCTGCAAAACGTTTTCTATGATCCAATTCTTTAATAAAATCATCGGCTTTCGCTTCATATTCTTGTGGGTCACCGCAGAAATCGGATGATGAAACAAGGAAAAGGTGGTTTTCTTCGCCTGTCACGCTGCCAGGATAAAGATATGAGGTCTCATCTATGATCTTCAGTTTGCGTCTGAGAGACGAAAGTTCTTTCCAAGTGCGGACACACGATGCGTAATCAGTTCCCATAAATTCGGCAAAGCGGCTGATTTCACTGCGCATTTTGTCAATTTCGCGAAAGTAGGGGAAGTTGAAGATAAAAGTTCTGATCCCGGTTTCTGCTGCTACGATCTGCTCTAAAACCTTTGCATTGGAGCAGTCTCCTTCGGTTACGGCAATGAAAACATCGATATCCTTGTTGTGTTCCGGAGAAACCAGAACTGAATAAAGCCCTTTGATCCATGCACAGGAACTTCCGGCAAAACCCGAAAACTCAGCTTTTTCGACAAGCGATGAGGGGTTAGGGTCTGAAACAAAAATGTTGTTTAAATCTAACGGTCTGTATCCTGAGGCAAGAACGACCTCAACCGGGATCGTCGTTGTGAATGCTGCTATTTTCTGCATCAAATGTTTAAATTAAAAAATTTGTTGAAATTTTCCCTCACTTGTTTGGCTAGGTCAGCTTGTTTCATATTTAAAAGATTGGCCGCGAAGTCATAAACGTATCTGACTTTCCCCGGAGTGTTCGGTTTTCCGCGAAACGGCACCGGAGCGAGGAAAGGCGAATCGGTTTCAAAAAACATATTGTTTATACTTGTGTGATTGAATATTTCAAGGACATCGGCAGATTTCTTAAAAGTCAGAATTCCCGAAAACGAGACATTCCACCCTTTTTTCAGTATTTTTTCCGCCGTTTCAAGATCGCCTGTATAGCAGTGAAAAAGGACCTTTTTATCATCAAAACCATATTCGTTGAGCATGTCAAAAATCAGAGCCTCGCCGCATCTTCCGTGAATTAAAATGGGTTTTTGAAGTTCTATGGTTTGCTCAATCATCTTTCGAAGCATTTTTAACTGAATTTCTTTCGGAGAAAAGTCGTAGAAAAAATCTAATCCGACTTCGCCTACAGCAATAATATTTTCCTTGTTTTTTGCAATCCATGAAATATCAGAATCAATAAAATTTGACGATTCTTGAGGGTGGATTCCAGCCGCAGCGTAGAAATTTATGTTGTTTTTTAGAAACGTTTCTTCAACACTTTTGTGATATTCCAATTCATGCTCGCTTCCGCAGATATCAACCACCGTATCGACCTGATTTTCATGCAGTTCCGAAATTATATCCTCCAGAGAGATGTCTCTTTCAGTAACTGTCATAAAAATATGTGCGTGTGTGTCTATAAACATCTTGTTTACTATCCTTGATTACCGCCCTGATTTTCCTTTCCATCTTTTCTGGGCGGGAATTTCTTGAAATTTTTTCTGTTTCCGTGCCAGTTCGGATTCCTTTTGGCGTTAGGATTATTGGGATTGGACGAGTCTTTCGGGGCAGGTCTTCTGTTATTCGGATTCTGCTGCGTTCTTTCCTGTCTTTCAGCTTTTTCCTGATTTTCAGGATTCGCTGATTCACGCAGAAGCTCTTTTTCCTTGGCTACTATCGGGGTGATATTGTCAAGATCGTGGTCAACGGGCTCGCTCTGAGGAAGGTTTATAAACCAGCCGTTATTGAATTCGAGAGCCGATTTCGGGAATGTTTTTTCCTCGGCTTTCTCTTTTTTCTCGGCGTTTTCGGGGAAGAAAACTGTGATGTTCTGACCGATGGCGTTCACTTTTTTAACGTAGCCTTTGCGGTTTGAAGATCTGTCGAGAATAGCCGTTTCCTCCTGCGGATAATCCTTTCTGAGCTCTTCATAAGTCGCGTTTTCGTAGCCCAGACAACAGAAAAGACGGCCGCAGATGCCCGAAATTTTGTTCGGATTGAGGCTAAAATTCTGGTCTTTCGCCATTTTTATAGAAACCGGAATGAAGTTGTGCATGTGTTTGCGGCAGCACAAAGTTTGTCCGCACGGACCTAATCCACCCATGATTTTTGTCGTGTCGCGGACACCGATCTGACGCATTTCAATGCGGCGTTTCAGCTCGTAGGCAAGGCGTTTGATG
The DNA here is from genome assembly GCA_902780365.1 of uncultured Spirochaetales bacterium. Lineage (GTDB taxonomy): Bacteria > UBP6 > UBA1177 > UBA1177 > UBA1177 > UBA1177. The sequence goes on along the minus strand of CACZFE010000057.1, from coordinate 5,661 downwards.
AGCTCGCGGAAATCGACTCTGCCGTTTGCCGAGAAGTAGAAAATCGCCTTCGTGTCGTCGAGAGTGTACTTGACTTTGATGATTTTCATCTTTATCCCGAGCTCTTTGTTGATGCGGAGAATGACTTCTTTTGCCGACTGCGCCTTGATTTCAAGCTGTTTCTCGCGCTCGAAATCGGCAGCCTCTGCCTTCCTGACGAAGCCGTTTTTGATGAAATTTATCTTGTTCTGACGCTTGTAGTCGTCCATGCTTTTGTTCAGAACTTTCGCAAGTTCCATGCCGCGCTCGCTGTATGCCACGATTATATCATCCTGTTTAAGCTCGTTTCCGGGGTTTTTCTGTTCGGGATAATAGTACCAGTAAACCTTTCCGGCAGGCTGGAACTGGATCGCGATGACATCTTCGAAAGCGGGATATTCGTCGGTATAGTCGAAATAAAGCGCGTCGCCGCCGCCAAGCGGTGCGATCGGACTTCCGGCTTTCTTGTATTTAGTGTTTTCCTCATCCTTGAAACCGTCGTCGTTCCGTTCGAGTTCCTGTAACGTCTTGAGTTCTTCCTCGGAAACATCGAGATTACGGTCGAGTTTCGTGAATTTTCTATTGTTATCCATAAGTTATCCTCCGTTTTATATTGTAAAAAAGATCGAGGCGTCAGGTGAAAAATACTGCTGGTTCGACAAAAAAACCGTTATTTTCTGCGCAACTTTCGGGTTTTTCTCCCTGACGCAGAAAGCCATGATCGCAAGTCTCATCCGTATCAGCATTTTTTTAAGGTAATCGGCTTTTTCTGCCGGGACCGAACCGAGAAGTTCCTTCGACAGAATATCGGTGTCGGTTATCTCAGCATATATTTTATTTATATTGGTTATAGAGTTGAAATCGAGGTCGGAGCAAAAATATGAAAGTCTGTTCTTTTCAGCGGAAAAAATCTCGTCGCCGAGTTCAGAAGCCAGATCAGCCAGAAAAGGAAAGTATTCGAAGATCTCCGAAAAACCGGCCTCCGTATTTGCGTTAGGAACGAAAATCGGGACCGAACGCGATAGAACAGTCGGGAGGATCGAATTTCGCTTGTTTACGGCCAAAAAGAAAAATGTGCGCTGCGGGGGTTCCTCAATTTTTTTCAGAAGCGCATTCTGGGACTGGATCGTCATCGCGGCGGCGTCACGGAAATATACGATGCGGTTTTCGGATTCAAAAGGCGCGTACTGAAGCGCGTCTTCAACAGCATGGACATCTTCAATTTTGATTGATCCGGAGGGTCCTTTGACGACGTTTATGAAATCGGGAAACTGCCCATTGGAACAAAGCGAGACAAACTTTTCGTCATCGATCTGACGGCGCGGTTTTATAAGTTTCTTCGCAAACGAAAAAACGAGAGCGTCGATATTCGAAAGAGCAGGCGAATGAAAAAGGATCGTCTGAGGCAGAGAATCTTTTTCCATGCAGGAAATCAATTTTTCAGATATTGCCGAGATCTGCGGAGAAAGCACCGTTTTTCACCCTTTTTAGTTTACATAATATATGTTATGCGAAGTTGTCCACATAAAAAGAAAAGTCATTTCAGGTAGTTACCTATTCGCTTCATTGTGGTAAGTTTTTGCGAGCCGTCAGGATTATTTTCCTTTCCGGTTTGTCTGAGCAGCGATCTGGTTTTAAAAAATTCCGAAGTCAGTCCGAAAGAAAAAATGATTTTTTTATATTCCGGAGAGCGGCTTCCAAAAATCGCGTCAGATAAATTTTCTCCGACAATTGGAGTCAAATACCGGTCGAGGTCCATTTTTCGTCCCTTGATGAAAAATACGCTGTCGAACCTTTTTTTCGCTTTTTCGTTTTTCAGATGGACATTGATCAGCACATTTTCCTTTTCGGCGTAATATGTCAGATTTTTAAAATCGGCCCACATTCCGCGAGCGGTCGTTCTTTTCGGGATCCACAGGATCCTGCCGTCCGGCTTTTCGGGAATCCCGCCCAGATCGATCACGAGCTTTTCCTCTTTTTCGACTTCTTCTTCGGTCTGATCCATAAATTCAGCCGGAATATCGGTGTAACTTGTCGTTCTGTAGACAAAACGGCCGTTCTCTTTTTCAGGATCGTTGAAGAAGCACGGAACCGTCTTTTTCAGGTTTCCGAGTGTCTCTTTTTTGTAGCCTGCTTCGGCAAAAAACAGCGAAAAAAGACTTTTTCTGCATATCGCGCACCCCGCATGGGAAAAGAAAACTATAGTTTTCGACTGCGCGTTGTTGCAGAAATCGATTATGCACGAAGGTTTCGCTTTCTGGATAAATCTGACAAGCTCGAAAAACGAGAATTCGTCCTCGAATGTCGTTGTTTTTCTCTCGTTCAAAGAGAACATTTTTACTTTATTCCGGTCACAGTCGACAAGATACGCCTTCCCCTGAGGATTGAAAGAATCGCTTTCGCACCACTCCTTTATCTGAACTGACAAATCTTCGTATCTGTCTATTCTTGCAAGTATGACTGTGCAGAACGGAACAAGCCTTTCAGCGTTTAATTTCATAATTTTTTACTTTTGATGTCGATAATATCCGCGACTTTGTTGATGATGCCGTTTACAAATGAACTGGATTCCTTGCTGCCGAATTTTTTAGCGATATCAATAGCTTCGTTTATCGTAGCCTTAAACGGAACACCGTTGTTCTCGTCGATAAGTTCAGCCACCGACATTCTCAGAATATTGCGCTCGATGAGTGCGATACGCTCTATTCTCCAGTTTATCGCTGCGTCCTCGATAAGCCTTTCGATCTCGTTGATGTTGTTTTTTACGGCATTCAAAAGATAGGTTATAAAAACACTTTCTTCTTCTGCAGATTCGTTCATTACCGGAGTTTCATTCTTGTCGCTCCACTTAGCGATGTTGAAGTAAGTCAGATACGAATCCACCGCCTCTTTTATGGACATGTTTTTATTAAATTCAAGGCTGTAGAGAATCTGGAGTGTTTTTTCCCTTGATCGTCTTCTTAATCCCATAATTTTTCCCGTTTACTTCAGTTTATCCGACAAATTAAGCATTTCGATGGCTGCAAGCGCCGCGTCAAAACCTTTGTTGCCCGCTTTTGTTCCCGCTCTCTCGATCCCCTGCTCGATCGAATCGACTGTAAGAACGCCGAAAGACATATAAACGCCTGTTTCAAGCGAAGCCTGAGCGATCCCTTTGCTTGTTTCAGCTGCGATGAAATCAAAATGCGGAGTGCTGCCGCGGATGATGACTCCGAGACAAACTATCGCGTCGTATTTTTTGGAAAGAGCCGCCTTCTTTGCCGCGAAAGGAATTTCGAAAGCGCCGGGAACCTTGATAACTTCAACACTTTCCGCATAGTGACGCTCAAGGCAGTCGATCGCGCCTTTCAGAAGCGATTCCGAAAGCAGACTGTTGAATCTCGACACGATAACTCCGAATTTTTTCCCTTTGGCACTAAGGTCGCCGGCAAAAGTTTTTACTTCCATCTCAATTCTCCGTTAAATTTCTTTATCTGACGTAAAAATAGTGTGTCCCATCTTTTTCTGTTTGGTTTCAAGGTATCTTTTATTTTCTTTCTGGACTCCGCAGACATTCGGAACGTGTTCCGTTATCTCCAGACCGTAGCCTGTCAAACCTTTGATCTTCTTGGGATTGTTCGTGAGAAGCCTGATTTTTTTGACTCCGATTTCCGAAAGAATCTGAGCTCCGATGCCGTAATCTCTGAGGTCAGCCGGAAAACCGAGCGCGATATTTGCTTCGACCGTGTCCATTCCTTCGTCCTGAAGGTGGTAAGCCTTGATCTTGTTTCCGAGACCTATACCCCTGCCCTCCTGACGCAGATAAAGGATGACTCCCCTGCCCTCAGCTTTTATGAGTTCCATTGCGTTCTGAAGCTGGTATCCGCAGTCGCAGCGGATGCTTCCCAGAGCGTCACCGGTAAGACATTCGGAGTGAACGCGGGTAAGAACCGGTTTGCCGTCGGCTATATCACCTTTTATCAGAGCGACGTGCTCAAGACCGTCAAGTTTGTTGCGGAAAACTTTGATTTTGAATTCACCGCCCCAGCGTGTCGGAAGGACCGCGTCCGCGACCTGCTCGATCAGAGACTCGGTCATAAGCCTGTAAGCAATGATGTTTTCTATCGTAAGGATCGGGAAATCATACTTTTTGGCGATTTCGATAAGCTGCGGCATCCTCGCCATCGTGCCGTCGTCGTTGATTATTTCAATGAGTGCGCCTGCCGGTTTGAGCCCTGCGAGCTTAGCCAGATCGACTGTTGCTTCGGTGTGCCCAGCTCTCACCAATACTCCGCCGTTTCTTGCACGCAGCGGATTGATGTGACCGGGTCTTCCCAGGTCTTCGGGACGGGTCGATTCGTCTGCCAGAGCGCGGATAGTCGAAGCCCTGTCAAACATCGAAACACCTGTCGTGCAGCCGTGGCCGAGCAGATCCACTGTTACCGTGAAAGGAGTTCCGAGGAGCGAAGTATTGTTATTCACCTGCATTTCAAGACCGAGAGCCTTGCAGCGTTCCTCGGTTATCGTCGTGCAGAGAACTCCGCGGCCGTTCTTTATCATAAAATTGACAGTTTCAGGGGTTATTTTTTCTGCTGCGACAACAAAATCGCCTTCATTCTCGCGGTTTTCATCATCGACAACTATTACGATCCCGCCGTTTCTGAACTGCTCGACGGCTCTTTCAACATTCTTTTTTACATTTTCGGAATCAACACTCACTTGAGATCTCCTTATACAATACTAATTACGCGGGATAAATCCCGTTTAGTGCGCTTTCCTACACCAACTCCGCGATATTGTCCAGTTTTAACAGCATTTTTCGCGATATTTTTCTTAAAAAAATCAGATAAACAGCTTTGCTTTTTATTTCAGAGCATTGGTATTGACTATAACAAAATCAAAAATGCCGTAATTCGGATCAGGCATTTCACTCTCCTCCCTGTGGTAAAGCTTATGATCCGGATCATCAGGACTTATGGTTTTGCTGCCGTAAACATAATATTCGTAACCTTCAGAATCCACAACCTGACCGTTGCTTACGAGCACAGGCGCATTTTCTCCGATCGTAAATTCAACAGGAGGATAGTAGACATAATCGTAATAAGGTTCATCCATCCACGATTCGTTCGTTTCAACACAAACGTTTTCACAGGTCGGTATTATTTTCAGATCGGCTTTAATTTCCGGGGCCAGTTCGCTTATCCATGTCCCGTTTTTCACGGCAGCTAACAGAGTGCCGTCTTTGAGTCTTGCAACAGAACAGGTACCTGTCGGCTCGAAGCAAAATTTTGCAACTATCTCTCTTTCCAAAGGAAAAGCTTCAAAAAGCTCTTTGTCATAATCACGAAATTCAATAGAGCATCTGCCTTCACCGCATTCTCCGGAAAGAACACACTTGTTCTCATCGTCACAAGTGACATTATCGACTTTGAAAGAGTCGCATCCGCAATTGATTTCGACATGTCTTGTCGGGTCGTCTTTTATACGGTAGCGGCATCCTTCTCCGCCGAGAGTTTCCTTCGATTCCTGAGTGCAGATCAGATTATCCTGACTCGCGTCTTCATCAATTGTTTCCTGATTTTCATTGGCATCACCGGTCGGCTCGGAATCCGAACTGTCTTCATCCGCTGTTTCCTGGTTTTCCACTATGTCGCTGTCGGTTTT
>CACZFE010000056.1 GCA_902780365.1 uncultured Spirochaetales bacterium | reverse complement strand
TAATCATTGTTGAAATCATCAGGATCAAATTTCTGAAAAACTTAAAATTATATTTTGCTTCTATTGGAATTTTGAGTGGTGGAGTCACTTACTTGGTTGTAGTTCAAAATTATATGTTGTTTTGCGCATACTTTCTCACATTTTCAGGAGCCATAATTTGGCTTGTATTTATATTAACAAAAAGAGATTATCCATTCAACATCCTGAATTTAATGGTTTTTTTTACAAAGTTTGTCGCGGATGTCGTATTGATTCCTGTGTATTTGGATAAAGGTCCAATAAGCATAATTACTGATATTTTGGTATTTGCTTTGCCATCGGTCGATCTTCTATCAATAATTGTATTTCTTCTGAAAAAGAGACAACAGAATAAACAGCATTTTGGTTTACAACAATGAAAATCTCAGCAAATTCACGATATTTCCTGACAATTTCCTACATTTTTATGCTTGTTTTCAAGATTCTTCTTGCAGGGCAATATCTTTATTCAGTTCCTAATCATTTTCCAATTCTATTTGTTTTCCCGCTTTCGGTGATTTTGGCTGCCGCTGATTTCATAGTGCTTTTCATATCCTTTAAAATCCTTGATTTTGCTAATAAATTTAAATTGCTGGACAAATTCTGCTGGTTTTTGTTTGTTGTTGCCGGGGCTTTTCTGCTCTATGATTTCGCTATTTTTCAGTATTTCCGCGGATTTGACAACTTGGGTCTTGGCTATTTCATGGCTTTCGATTTGATTTCGGACGCTGTAGCGTATTTCCTTTTTTCATTGAATCCGTTTCTGGATATTTTGATTCTGTTCTGGCTTTTCCTTGTTGTCCTGGCATTTTTGTTTGTTTTCAAGCGGAAAACTTGCATCATAAAGCCTTTTTCAGACCGTGTTGTTCATGCTCTGCTTGCGGTAAATATCGTTTTTTGCATCGGGACAGCGTTTTTGCCGTTTGAAGAAAAGGTAGGCTTCGAAAAAGATCCGCTTTTCGAATATTTTTCGACAAGGATTTTGAGTTCTTATTATCTTGACGTGAACAAAGAAGTCGAGCCTGTTGAATACCCAGGAATTGCTGACGAAAAAGAGAATTTTCCGAAAGTCGAGTTCGATTTTTCCGCGACAAAAGGAAAAAACATTATTTTTGTAATTCTTGAAGGAGTCGCTTTCGAGAAAACTCCGCTCGGTGGCGACAAAGAAAGTCCGTTCTTGTTTTTGGAAGATTTATCAAAGAAATCAATAGGTTTCGTCTCGCATAGGACTGTTTTCCCGGCAACGACACGATCGGTTCTTTCGCTTTCCTGTTCGAATTATGTCGGAACAGACTACGAATCAATCACAAGAACGGATATTCCTTTCGACTGTGTTTCCGTTTTCGATGTTTTTGAGAAAAACGGCTATACAACTTCATTCTTTTCGCCAGTTCTCCTTGATTTCGACAGTTTCGGAAATGCTGCGCCAATCAAAAGAATCGACTACATTTTCGAACCTTCAAAAGTGATCGAAAATGGTGCTTTCAAGCGGCAGTTCGGCACAGCAACGGCAATCGAGGAAGAGATCGTTCAGGAAGATTTTTTCAACTACATTCAAAGCGTAAAATCTGAGGAAAAACCGTTTTTTGCACTTTATTTCCCATATTGGACACACGCTCCTTACGAAGTTCCGTTCGAGGATACGAGCAAACTGAGTTCTCTGGAGCGGTACTATAAGTCGCAGGAATATATAAATGCAAAAATCGAAGAGTTCTTAACGAAACTCGATAAAGAAAATCTTCTGGAAAATTCGATAGTTGTCGTGGCAGCAGACCACGGCGAGGCTTTCGGCAGGAAAGTCGGGAACTTCATTCACCCGAATTATCTTTTTGATGAAAACATTCATGTTCCGTTCCTGATTTATGCAAAAGGGCTCACGGATATGGAGCCGAAAACGATCACAAATCCGACAACAGTCTTGGATGTCGCACCCACGCTTGCGGCTTTGGCAGGGATCGAACCTGAAAACTCGTGGACCGGCAACAATATGTTTGAAGGCAAAACCAAACCCGTTTTCATTTACACGAGGGCGATGAATCTCCACAGCGGGATTCTGGATGGAAACCATAAATTCTTCTTCAACCACGTCACCGGGAAAAATTATTATTTTGACCTCAAAAACGATTCGATGGAAGAGAACAATCTTGCAGACACGCTTGACGCCGACAAACTGGAAAAGCTAATAAAATTCATAAATTACAAAAATTTCGAAATCAACCGTGCTGTGAAAGCGTCTCATTGATTTCCCCTCACGCGATTCGTAAAAATTTAATAAATTCAAGCTTATTCTCCTCGCCATTCCTAAATTTTGCGTATATATTCCTTTTTTGGGAATGAGAGGTGGCATGAACATTCCGAGAGAGTCGTATCTGCAAAGACTGGAAGCGAAGAAATACAACGGCAAGGATAAAAACGGCTCGAGCAGAAAGATGAACGGAATTTTCGTAACTGCCCACGGTGACAGTTATATGCCGCCTCTTGTATCCTACTCGAACAGTTCGATAGGCACGGATTGGCATCATGTCGCCGTTGTATTCAGCAACAAAACGCCTTATCTCTATCTTGACGGAACTCTTGTTAAAACAGGTGGCGCATCATTAAGAACGGTTTATCCGCCCAAACAGGTCGGAGGCGGATCTTACGGTAACTTCAACGGTTTGCTTGACGATGTAATCATTATCGGAACTGCGTTGAGTGCCGACGACATCAAGGCTGAATACAACCGATAATTCTTCTGATTTGTAATTTCCATAACGGCGCGTCATCCGGCGCGCCTGTTTCCTTTTAAAAATCCGGCTGATTTTTGGAATGAACGGAATCTTGAGTTTCATCCTGTGAAAATGTTTCATGAAATGTCTCAAAAAGAACTGAAAGACCTCTGGGCATGAAACTTACTTATAAAAATATTTCTGGAATTAAATAAAACGCGTGAAAAGATACGTCTTAGGGAAAATAAAATCTTATAAATGAAACTTTTCTAAAACATCTCTGCACAAAACAAAATTTATACTGCTTTTTACACCAGTTTTTTGTTTTTTTTGCACAATATTTTTAACATTTTTTTGCTGCATGCGAAAATATACAAATATTGTGTTTTATAAATAAAATCAATGCTTTAGCATGGTTTGCAGGGTAAAAGTGGTGTAAAAATTGGCGTATAGTGGTAAACAAAAACTGGCCAGAGGTTGAAGTGTAAATAGATTAACCTTTGTTTTAGGAGAGTTTACAATGAGGAGATTAAGGATGCGCGATTCAGCGTTTAAGGCAAAAGTAGCTTTCGAGGCAGAAAAGGGAGACAAAACGATAGCGGAAATCGCCGCTATTTACGGTATGACAACTCATGCTGCGATAAAAAACACTTTTTCGGAGGATTTTTCTGTCCAGAAATGCTTGACCATTATACGTTGTTCTGATGAATGGCATTTCATGAGATTCTATAATTCTTCCCTGATGAAATCTGTAATCTGCCGTTTTTCTCTGTCAACCACAAACGAAACGGCTATTTTCTTGCGGGGATCCGACATAAATTCATCAGCATAACCCTGTGTTTTTATTTGATTTATACCTTCTTCCGAAGTGTGTGGCGCCATTTTGTACTCAAAAATATAAATAAAATCTTTCGTTTTGATGACTGCATCGGCTCTGCCGTGATAAGATGAGAGCTCGCTCGTGATATTTGCTGCCATCACGCGGAGCATCACATAAATCAGCGACGAATAATAGTTTTCGTTTTCTTTCGGGATTATCTGGTAGGGAATTGATGCTAAAAGCGAATTGACTCCGGCAGCGAAACCGTCAAGGTCTCCTGCTTTGAGTGCATCCATAATACGCTCGTCTCTATCTTCGTATTTCTGATCCGTGAAATTATCAACCAAATACGCAGCAAACGACTGACGGACTTCTTCATTGGGATAATTGAGAATATATTTCCCCGATTCTGTTCTTCCTGCGATCGTGAGATAACCGGTCTGGAACATCAGCGATTTTATGTTTATTTTCGCAACATCGAAATTGTTGAGTGTTGCCTCAGGAAGTGCTGCATTGTCCAGTTCTTTGACATCGATCCCGTTTTCGCGGATAAAATCGACCAGAAGTTTAGGAAGACCGCTTTCGAACCAGAAGTTTTTGAACTCTCTTTTAGCAAAAAAATTGAGCATTGAAAAGGGATTGTAAATGTGCGTGCTGCCGTCAAATTTGTATCCGTCATACCAGAATCTTATTTTTTCATCGAGCTCTCCGCGGGAAATTTCAAGTTCTCCGCACGCCGCATCTTTGTATTCGCTGAAATATTTATCCAGATCTTCTTTCGTGAATCCGCAGATCGCAGCAAAATTCCTGTCCATCGAAATATCGACCAGATTATTGAGTTCAGAAAAAATGGAAAGCTTGGAAAACCTTGAAATTCCAGTGATAAACACAAATCTCAGCGTATCACTGCAGGCCTTGATGACACCGTAAAAATTGCGCAGGATCATGCGGTTTTCTTCGGCATGTTCCGGTTCGTTGATATATTCAATTATCGGCTTGTCGTATTCATCTGCTAAAATGACGACTTTTTCGCCCGTTTTTTCATAAAGTTTTTTGATAAGTTCGGCAAATCTGTTTTTGTTGTCCTCGCATGTAAGCCCGACACCGTATCTTTCCGCGTTGTCATCAAGCATTTCGTTGATCGCCAGAGAAAGCGGACGCCTGAAAAAACTGCGGCTTGTGAAATCGATTCTGACGACCGGAACAGGTTTCCAGTCGATTTTATCTTCGATCCAGCAGCCTTTGAACAGCTCCTTTCTTCCCTCGAACAAATATCTGAGTGTTGAAATCAACAGCGATTTTCCGAATCTGCGCGGACGGGACAGGAACACATATTTTGAAAGATTGGATAAATTATAAATCAATTCTGTTTTATCGGCATAAATTGCGTTAAATTCAACAAGTCCGGCAAAATCCTGTTCACCGATAGGCAATCTTTTTAACATTTTTATTCCTCCGCACATCAAAACCGCCGTATTATACACGATTTTTTGGAAATTGCGAGAGGATTATATGTTCCTTTTTCTCAGAAACATTTTGATTCTGGTGAGTTCACCGACATCGTCCCTTAACAGAATCTTGTGTTTTTCAACAAATTCCGGATGTTTCCTGAGATAAACTACGATGCACAGCCAGATCAAGCCTAATACAAACGCAGCAAACGAATAATATTGAAATATTGAAATCTGCCAGCGGACTTCGGTATTGTCCCTGAAAAATTCCCAGAATGTCCGTGTCAGGCCGAAAAGAAGAAGATACTGTGCATAGGAAATGCCGTGCAGCTCGTAATTTTTCTTTTTTGCATACCTGACCATATACCAGAAAACAAGAAGTGAAGTCGCAGACTCGAACAGCTGGACCGGAAAGAGATAATCATGCTGTTTTACATTCCAGATTCCAAATGTTGATGGATAACCCTGGCAACAACCTGCAAAAATACAGAAAAAATGGGCGACTCCGTGGTGGAGTGCCGCGCACGGGGCAAGGAAATCCATCGTTCTGGCAAAAGACATATCCAGAGCAATAGCAAGCATATAAATGACGACGGGAATGAAAACAACCGCTCTTACCCAGTTGAAAGCACCATTGGTATTGTCAAAATTTCTGGTGATTAAAATTGCTGAAATCGCAAAAGGAACTATCGAAACCGCAAGCAGGAACGCTTTTTCAGAATCTATCCTAAAATTCTTAAAATAACGGCAACAAAAGACGATTACAAGGAGACTTGCCAAAATATGTCCCCACATGTAAACAGTTGCGCCTAAGAATTTAGTGCTTAAAAACATATTCTCACCTGTTTTTTTCAGTTATTTCCTTGCCAGCAGCATAGATTTCAGCCATGTGGTCAGACAGTGTTCCGATGCCAAGGTATTGCTCTGTTCCGAAAATTGAAAAATATATATCGGCAGCTTTCTCAAAATTTTCTTCCTGCAAAACAGAGATGTTCTCTTCGCAGCATTTCCTGTAAAATTCGGATGCCTGCCATGATGTATAAAGTCCTTTTTTATGAAACTGTACCAACAGACGGTGGTACAACAGAAAAATTATAAAGAAAACGGCCGGACCGACAAACGACAAAAATATCCCCTTTTTTGTTTTTAAGTATACAATTAAATATACAATAAGCATAATAACAGCAACAACTTTGGCACCCAAGTGAGCAATATTAAAAAGTTTTTCCGGCTTATTATATTTTCTCATATCCGTAATGCTCAAAATAAAAACCGAGGCTGTCGTTAATCTTTTTCACAAGTCTTTCAGGGTAGTCGAATTTATTCTTCTCGTATCCTGCAAGGCTTTCCCAATATGCCTTTATTTGCGGAAGTGCCTTGTCAAAACCGCTTAAATTGAGTACTGAATACATGTTTTCAAGAATCGGCAGAGGATCCTTTTCGAAATCCTCGAACCTTATCTCGAAAAGAGTATGCGGAGGAAGCGCCTGAATTTCCCTGAAATATGCTTCATACATCATTTTGAATGTTTCAATAATCCAGTCTTCCATCGTTTCCACCGGTGGAATCTCCTCAAGCGACCAGTGCGACATCATTTTGTCGTAAAGGTGCATAGTTGAGCGGATAACTGTATAAGGATCTCGGTAGATGTTCACAAATTTTGCATCGGGATAGATCTCTTTCAAAAACCTGACACGGGCCGTGTTATCGGGGCTTTTCAGGAGAAGACTTTTTCCGCCATTGAGAGCAGTCACCTTCCTTAAAAAATAATCCCAGCTTTTTTTCCACTTTTCCCGCTTCTTCTCAGGAAACTCATCAATAAATGCGTTTTTGTTGTAGCTGATGAACGATTTCGGAAAAAAGTTGAGGGGGTAGACGCTCTCTGATTCCATCGTGCTGAACGAAATATATTCTTCTATCGGAAGTGACATAGCATATTTGATGTTGTCCATCGGACGCCCTTCGTGGAGATGCGCAACGATTGTCGGTCTGAAAACCCAGCCTAAAAGATGATAGAAATTCATCGTGAAAGTCATCATAGGGTCTACAAAACCGAACTGTTTATCCTGCGCCAGGAGAAAATAGAGAAGAGTCGTTCCGCATCTCCAGTGCCCGAGAACAAAAAGAGGCGACTTGACAGTGCTGTTTTTCACCGCTTTGCGGCATATCAGGCTTTCAGCACAGACAAAAGGCGTCAAAAAGAGTGAGGCAAGACCGCAAAGAAGAATCTGAGGATAATATTTTTTGCAGATATCATGCCTGTTTTCGGAAATATACCTTAGAAAAACCGGGAATTTAGTGATCAGCAGAGGGTGAGCAAGGCTTATCGGTTTATCCATGAGCTCCTGATATGCGACAGGGAATTAAAATATTTAATTAGGGCATTTTGTTGATGTATAATCCGAATATGTTTTGACTCCCTCCACAGCTGCTGTGCTTGCTCTAGTTAGACTACAACTGCTACTGCAAGCATAATTATATATATCGTAACAATCATAATCACCATCACAACCGCCATCACATTTTTCTGCTCTTTTCTTATAGCAATAATAAGTAGAGGGAACACCGGCAGTTCCGTCACAGGCTTCATTTCCGTTCTTTGCACCGTCGCTACAATACTGGCAATCAGTTTTAGCACTATTCGGACCATATCCGTTGGTGCAGTAGAAGCGGCACTGACCCGAAACCGCAGTTGCACTGTAAGTTGCTGTCGTTGACGGTGCAAAAGCGGAACCGTTCCATGTCTGCGTAATCTGATCTTGATGATAAGCCGAGTTGTGTGCACCTTTGCCTGTACAGTCCTGATTTATCAACTTGTGTGCATCACAAGTTTTGTTCGTGGAATTCCAATCGTAATGCGGAGGATTCGAATTTTCACCGTCGCAGTAGTAGTAGCAGCCTGTCGTGTTGCTGGTAGAACTGTGTTCTCCTGTAAGTGTCGGCTGCCAGCCGTTTGCCGGCGTCCAGGTCTGCTTTATGGTCGAACTCCACCAAGTTGAATTTCCAGGCTTACCTGTGCAGGACTGACCGGGTCTTTCATGGACACAAGCGTTGTTCCAACGGGTGTTGTTTGCGTCGCATTTGTAGCGGCATTCTGTTTCGTTTGCAGTCTCGTTGTAAGTTGCAGATGTCGCTTTCGGATACCAGCAGCTACTCGTGTTGGTAGGATCAGTTACAGAAGGATTGCAGCCTGCATGATCTTCATCCCAAGTCTGCGTGTAGGAATGCGTATTGGAATTGGTTTGAGTCCAGACAGTAGTGCCGTTGGGTTTGCCGCTGCATGTATAAGTATTCGTATTTGCGTTACAAGCCGAACTGGACTGACTGCTGTTCCAAGTGTAATTCGTGTTGCATTTGTAGATACATTCTCCGGCAGTTGCACTGTGGTTCGAGTTCTTGCTTCTCGGGAACCAGCAGTCGTCAGCCGCCCACTGAGCATCAGAGCAGGTTTCACTGCCGATACCGGTGTCGCTCCAAGTCTGCTCGAATTTGCCGTGCTCGGTGTCAGATTTTCCGTCGTTCCAAGTCGAATGAGCAGGTTTGCCGGATCCGCATGCGACTTCCGTCCTTGTCTTTGCAACGCACTGGTTGTTTTCCCACTTGTAGCCCTTGTTGCAGTGGAACCAGCACTCGTTAGGCTTATTCGGGTTGGATACACTATAAGATCCATCTATTACAGGCATCCACTTCCATTCGCCGCTTACCTGAGTCCATGTCTGCGTTATTTTATGGTCCGCAGCAGGATTTACGCGTTTTTCTGTTTCACCCCACCATGTAGCATGTTCCGGAAGACCGGTACAAGATTGATTTTCTGCTGAACTTCCGACGCAAGCCGAACCGTTCCACTCGAAGTGGTGTGTATCATCTGCCCTGCACTTGTATTTGCACTCAGTTGTGCTCGCAGTCTCGCTGTAGTTATTGGTGTAGCTGTTTCTCGGCCACCACTGCCATGTGCCGCCGTGGTTTTCCCAATGACGTGCGATCGCTGTTGCAGTGTTTGCAATTCCGCCGGTAGGCAGATTTTCGCATTTGCATCTTCCAGGATTACCGGGCTGACATTCAGAAGTCGAGCCATCCGGATTTGTACCACTCGGAGTCATGTAGTCGGAGATACATGTCGTGCCGCTGTTTTCGGTGTGATAATCGTTATTAGCCCACTGAGTAGCATTGCAGGTTTCGCTGCCCAAACCGGTGTCACTCCAAGTCTGCTGGAATTTGCCGTTTTTGCCGCCGTCGTTCCAGTCAGTGTTGCCAGGTTTGGTGTTGCAGGCAACAGTTGTTCTCTTATTTGCAACGCACTGTCCGTTGCTCCAAGTGTAATTCTTGTTGCAGCGGAAACGGCATTCACCCGCGACATTGCTTGCACTGTAGCTTCCGGTTGTCGTATTCTGCCAGCCGTTTGCCTGAGTCCAGTGCTGCGTTATTGTATGCGGCGCCGCTTCTCCGTGTTTCTCTGTTTCGCCCCACCATGTAGCATGAGCAGGCAGGCC
>CACZFE010000055.1 GCA_902780365.1 uncultured Spirochaetales bacterium | reverse complement strand
AAAATTCTTCAGATCCCTCTGACACATCTACCCCGTCAGATCCAACAGATACAACTCCGTCCGATCCCTCAGATCCTAACTGCCAGCCTAACTGTGCCGGAAAACAGTGCGGAAGCGACGGCTGCGGCGGAGTCTGCGGAACATGCGAAGCAAATGAAATGTGCAACGCCAACTCATTCACCTGCCAGTGCGAACCGAAATGCGACGGAACGACGTGCGGTGATGACGGCTGCGGCGGAACCTGCAGCTGCAAGAATTCTATCGACACCTGCAACGAAACAACGAAAGTCTGCGAATGTGTCGCCAGCTGCGGCGAACTGGAATGCGGCACCGATTCCTGCGGCCATTCATGCGGTTCCTGCTCAGGCGGACTTGTCTGCGATGCCGGCAAATGCGTTCCTTCGACCTGCGTAGATTCGACATGCGAAGGCAAAGTATGCGGCGTCAACGGATGCGGCGAACCTTGCGGAGACTGCGGCAATCCTCACGATTTTATATGCAGTATAGACCAGACTCAGTGCTTGTCGTGCTCATGTGACGGCAGAGAATGCGGAAGCAACGGCTGCGGCGGAATATGCGGAACTAACGGCGGAAACTGTCCTGAAGGACAAAGCTGCTCAATTGACGGCAAATGCGTTGCCTGCTCGTGTGACGGCAAAAAATGCGGTAACGACGGTTGCGGACATTCCTGCGGCAGCTGCAATTCTGATGAATCGTGCAGTGCCGACCAGACTCAGTGTATCCAGTGTTCTGCAGTAACTCTCAGCGACCTCGTTCAAACAACTGCATCCGATCCCGCAAACAGATTCTTCGATTACACTGCCGAATACGCTCCCAACGGCGGCAGCAGCAAAAATCACTTCTCACTGCAAATCTACAATAATCCCAGCAACTGTTACATCGACTTTTCGAGACAGACTTTTGATACCTGCACACTCGAAAAACCGGCAAACGAAGACGGTATCTGCGCATTCATCAAAGAATACAGCGGCGATATCATCGACAAACTCTACTTCCCGCAAAGCGGAATTATTCAGATTCCGAATATGTACAACAACGGTTCTTTTAATGACGGCATACTGCTCAAAGATCCTATACTTGTGGAAGTCGACAAAACAACAGGCGAACCTGTCACGGGCGGCAAATGCTTCAGAGTTAAAGTCAATACTTATCTCAAAGCAAAAGCAAAATAATTCTTCCCGCATCAAAACCATCACGCATAATTGACGAAAATCTTCTTTTTTGTATCATCACCCGAAATTGATTTTTTGAGGTCATTTGATGAAAAAATCTATTTATCATGCAATATTTCTTCTTTCGCTTGCCGGCCTTGCGCTGGAAAACATCCTCACAAGAATTTTCAGCATAACCATGTGGTATCACTACGCTTTTATGGCGATTTCGGTGGCTATGCTCGGAATGAGCACCGGTGCGGTAAAAGTCTATCTGGCCGACTTCGCTTCAAAAACTGACGACGAGCTTGAGACTCTGATCTCGAAATACAGCAGGCTTTTCGCGCTTTCGCTGATCACTTCACTTCTGACACTTCTTTCGATTCCGTTCGTTCCGCGGCCGACAGGGATCGGATATTTCACGACCGCGCTTATATACGCCGTTGCGGCGGTCCCCTTTTATTTTGAAGGCGTTGCCGTATCGCTTATTCTTGCAACAAAATACATAAAACAGGCCAACAGGCTCTATGCCGCTGACCTTGCAGGCGCCGCAACAGGCTCTCTTGCGTTTTTCTCGCTTCTTTCGGTGACAGACGCCGTCAGTGCGGCAATT
This sequence comes from uncultured Spirochaetales bacterium, assembly GCA_902780365.1. GTDB lineage: Bacteria > UBP6 > UBA1177 > UBA1177 > UBA1177 > UBA1177. Next base: position 7,559 of record CACZFE010000055.1, on the reverse strand, counting down.
TTCATTGCAAGTTTCGGATTTTTCGCTGCTTATGCCGTTTCCAGGAAAAAACGGGATATGGTCATCGCTGTCTGTATCTTAGTTTTTTCGTTTTTCAACTACTTTGGAAGGATCTTCAGGATCGAGTGGACGAAAGTTGACGAGGGTGTTCTCAATGCGACTGTCGAACACGATCTTGAATGGGAAAGTTGGACTCCTTTTTCACGCATCACAGTTGCTCCTATAAAGCACAACATCGGCTTCGGTTGGGGAATCTCAGACAAAATGATGTCGCAGTTCCCTGAATACAAAGTCGAGCAGAAAAACCTCACCATAGACTCCGCTGCTGCGACAGTGATCACCAGAAACACCATGAATATTTCCAAACTGATACACCTTCACTATGACAGCACCAACTTCGCCCACTATCTCTTCCCTAATTCGAAAGTCGGAATTATCGGTGTCGGCGGCGGCAGGGACATCCTCTCAGCCCTTCACTTCAACCAGAAAGAAATCTGGGGAATAGAGATAAACGGGCGCATTATTGACGCTCTGACCAAAGTTTACGCAGGCTACACTTACAACATTTCTGCACTTCCTAATGTTCACATTATCGAAGACGAAGCCCGCAATTTCTTTGAAAAGAACGACATGAAGTTCGACATAATCCAGGCAAGTCTCATCGACTCGTGGGCCGCCACGGCTTCAGGCGCTTTCGTCCTCACTGAAAACTCGCTATATACCATTGAAGCATGGAAAACCTTTTTCTCGCGTCTTTCAGACAACGGCGCACTGACAATGAGCCGCTGGTATTATCCGAAACGCCCTGGCGAACTTCTCCGTCTCGTAAACCTTGCATACCAGACATTGCTTGAATCAGGAATAAAAGAGCCTGCAAAGCATATCATTCTCGTTGCTGTCGACTATATCAAACCCGACAAGCCGCTTGAAGATCACTTCGGCTCAGGAACGATAATCGTGTCGAAAAAGCCGTTCAAGCCTGAAACAATCGATAAAGCTCTAAAACTCGCCGACGAATACGGTTTTGAAATACTGATCGCAGGCGGCAAAGAGAACTACTCCGCTTTCAAAGACATCATAACTCCGGGAAAACGCGAAATATTCATGGCGAATTACCCGCTTGACCTCACACCGCCGACAGATGACAACCCCTTCTTCTTCAATATGCTCAAACCTTCTGCTGTAATAAAAGGAATGAATGTCGAATCAGAAGGAGTGCTTTCAACCAACCTCATGGCTATCCACAATCTGCTCTGGCTCATCGCGATAGTCGTTGTCCTTTCGCTTTTCCTCATCATAATCCCGCTCATCTCAAAGATGAAAACCGATGTTTCCAAGGCTGTTTTCAACCGCTACACAGCTTATTTCACCGCTTTGGGGATCGGTTTTATGCTTATAGAAGTCTCTCTCATCCAGAAATTCGCCGTATTTCTGGGACATCCGACATACAGCATTCTCGTCGTTCTTTTCACGATGCTTCTTTTCAGCGGGCTTGGCAGTTTTGCAAGCAAAAAACTGCGTGAGAAAGTCGGAGTCAAAGGACTTTTTATACTGCTTATCTTGGTTGTAGCGACAGTCGGTTCGGCGAATATGTTCATTCTCCGTCACTTCAATTCCTGGCCGATACTTCCGCGTATAATCTATAGTTTTGCGACAATGGCGCTTGCAGGATTTTTCATGGGAATGCCCTTCCCGACCGGACTTGCGCTGCTTAACAAAAAAGTCAGCGGATCGGCTCCGTGGTTCTGGGGCGTAAACGGCGCGGCAAGCGTTGTAAGTTCGGTCGTAGCGACGGCGATATCGATTTTCTACGGCATTTCGGCAACTTTCTTTACAGGCCTTCTCTGCTATTTCGCGGCTTTTGCGGCCGGGATCCTTATCGAAAAAGCGGCAGACAAATAACAGAAACCATCTTCTTTTAAAAAATTTTCCGATTTTTCATTTTTCTTAAATTTTTTCCTTGACAGTTAGCTTCTGCTAATTATAGTTAGTTTCAGCTAACTTGATTGCGTTCTTTTAATTACGAACTTTTTTAAGGAGAGAAAGTTGATACCCTTAGTTTTGGCAGATGCAGGAAACGAACAGGTTATTAAGAAAATCGGCGGCAGCGACGAAGTAAAGCACCATCTTGAAAATTTAGGTTTCACTGTCGGCGCGACTGTCACGGTCGTAAATTCCCTTGCCGGGAACGTAATCGTCAAAGTCAAGGAGTCCAGGGTCGCGATAAACGAGGAAATGGCCCGCAAAATCATGGTTTAAAGTCTAATTTTTTTGGAGGTATAAAATGAAAACTTTACGCGAAGCAAAAATCGGCGAAACGGTGAAAGTTGTAAAACTTCACGGCGAAGGCGCGGTAAAAAAGCGCATCATGGACATGGGTGTTACCAAAGGCGTTGAAATTTTCGTGCGGAAAGTCGCTCCTTTAGGCGATCCGATCGAAGTCACTGTCAGAAACTACGAGCTTTCTTTGAGAAAAGAAGATGCAGAAATGATCGAAGTTGAGTAGGAGGAAAAAATGGCTGAACAAATCAGGATCGCACTTGCGGGAAACCCCAATTCGGGAAAGACTACCCTTTTCAACGCTCTCACAGGCTCGAACCAGTTTGTCGGAAACTGGCCGGGAGTAACAGTCGAGAAAAAAGAGGGAAAACTCAAAAAACATGAAGGCGTTATCATTACGGACCTTCCCGGAATCTACTCGCTTTCACCTTACACTTTGGAAGAAGTCGTTGCGAGAAACTATCTTATCGGCGAGCGTCCCGACGCAATTTTGAACATCGTCGACGCGACGAACCTTGAAAGAAACCTTTACCTTACGACCCAGCTTGTCGAACTCGGAATTCCGGTCGTTATCGCCCTTAACATGATGGATCTTGTCAAAAAATCGGGCGACAAAATAGATGTTGCCGAACTTTCGAGACAGCTCAAATGCAGGATCGTCGAGATTTCCGCTCTCAAAGGCGACGGAATCACCGAAGCGGCTGAAGCGGCAATAAAAGCGGCGAAAGAGACAAAGACCCTGCCGCAGCATTCTTTCTCCGGCCCAGTCGAGCACGCGATCGCACACATCGAGGAAGCAGTCGTTCACGGCATGCCCGAAGAACAGCAGAGATGGTATGCGATCAAAGTTTTCGAGCGTGACGACAAAGTCCTTGAAATGCTCAAAATCGAAAAAAGTCTTCTCGACCACATCGAAGCGGACATCAAAGCGGCAGAAAAAGAGCTCGACGACGATGCGGAAAGCATAATCACGAACGAACGCTACATCTACATCGCCGAAATTCTGAAATCTGGCTACAAAAAGGCGAATGCAGGCGAGCTCTCCAATTCTGACAAAATCGATAAAATCGTGACGAACCGCTGGCTCGGCCTTCCGATCTTCGCGATCGTCATGTTCCTTATCTATTACATTTCAATGGTAACGGTCGGCGCGGACGCTACTGACTGGGCAAACGACTGCCTTTTCGGCGACGGCTGGCACATGTTCGGGATCGGAACAGGCGACTACGAGGAAGAAGCTGAAAAATACGGCGCAGCACACAACGCTTTCGACGCTTACGAAGTCATCGTAACAGCAAAAAATGAAGAAGGCGAAGAAGAAATCAATGCGGAAGAAACGATGAAAGCCGCAAAAGAACTCCAGCCCGAAAAACAGTATATAGCTTACGATGTCGAAGACGAGGAAACTCTTGAACATTCAAATATCAATGTTTTCTACGACGGCGAAGTCAAAGTGGCGGAAGACGACGCGGAAAACGAAGCAAATGGAATGTCTTTCAAAGAGGCTCTCTCCTACTTCGAGGAAAAAGGATTCGACGAACCTGATCCGGCTGATTACGGCGCATGGATCCCGGGAGTTCCCGTTCTCGTTGAAAAAATACTGGATGCGATCGGCTGCGCAGAGTGGCTCAAAGGACTCATCCTTGACGGTATCGTTGCCGGAGTCGGCGCGGTCCTCGGATTTGTCCCGCAGATGCTCGTCCTCTTCTTCCTGCTCGCATTTGTCGAAGCGTGCGGATATATGGCGCGTATCGCTTTCGTCCTTGACAGGATCTTCAGAAAATTCGGACTTTCGGGCAAATCGTTCATTCCGATGCTCGTCGGGACCGGCTGCGGCATCCCCGGCGTCATGGCAAGCAGAACTATAGAAAACGAGCGTGACCGCAGGATGACGATCATGACAACGACTTTCATCCCGTGCGGCGCGAAAGTTCCTTTCATCGCAATGGTCGCAGGGGCTATTTTCGGAGGCTCGGCATGGGTCGCGACCTCGGCATATTTCATCGGAATGGCAGCGATCATCATCTCCGGCATCATGCTCAAAAAGACAAAAATGTTCGCAGGAAACCCTGCTCCTTTCGTAATGGAACTCCCTTCCTACCACATGCCGACACTCGGAAACGTTCTCCGTTCGATGTGGGAGCGCGGCTGGTCGTTCATCAAAAAAGCGGGAACGATCATCCTTGTTTCAACGATCCTCGTATGGTTCACCTCATTCTTCGGCTGGACTGACGAAGGTTTCGGAATGCTCGCCGAAGACCAGCTCGATTCTTCGATCCTAGCATATATCGGCAAAGGCATTGCATGGATCTTCGCTCCGCTCGGCTGGGGAAGCTGGCAGGCGGCTGTCGCATCGGTCACCGGACTTGTCGCAAAAGAAAACATCGTCGGCACGATGGGCATTCTCTACGGCGCAGGCGATATGACGGCTTGGGAAGCTATGGCTCAGGCATTCACGGGAATCACCGGATATTCGTTCCTGGTCTTCAACCTTCTCTGCGCTCCGTGTTTTGCTGCGATCGGTGCTATCAAGCGTGAAATGAACAACACGAAATGGACATGGTTTGCAATCGGCTACCAGTGCGGTTTTGCTTATGCCGTCGCACTCATGATCAACCAGTTCGGCAATCTGTTCACAGGCAACTTCTCCCTCTTCAATGTAATATTCATGATAGCCGCTTTCGCTTGCCTTGCAGGAATGATCTACATGCTTTTCTTCAAGCAATACAGCGAAGCGACAAAACTTTCAGTTACGGCAGGTAAATAATGGGAACAATCCTTGTGCTGGCAATATTGATGGCGGTGGTTGCCGCCATCATCCTCAATCTTGTAAAAAACAAGAAACAGGGAAAATCCTCGTGCGGCGGAAACTGCGGATGCTGTCCGATGTCAGGAAGCTGCCACACTTCAAAACACCTGACAGTCCTTGAAATCGAAGGAATGATGTGCGGCATGTGCGAAAGTCATGTCAACGACGCGATCCGCAACAATTTCAAGGTAAAAGAGGTCAAATCGTCGCACAAAACAGGCCTCACGCAGATAACAAGCGACGAGCCGCTCGATGAGGAAGAATTGAGGAAAGTAATCAAAAGCACAGGATACGGAATAAAGAGCATTGCAAAACGTTGATATTTACAAAACTAACAACCTCCTCCGTGTAATAAAAGGGAAAGAACTTTTCGGACTAATAAACCGCACCGTCCCTCTTGATTCTTTCCCTTCGTTTTTTGATCTGCTCTTTTAAAATTTCATGACATGGAGACAAAGATGAATTTGCAGTTAGGCGATGTTCAGACAACGGCACTTATTCCGCTGGCAGTAAAAGCAAGCGAAAGCAGGCGTAAAAATCCGCGTGTAATCGACAAAAAAGCCGTAGAGATCGTTGAAGCTATAGGCATCGATATTTCTAAGTATGACAAATTCATGTCACACGAAGGTGTTATTGCCCGCACGATCATGCTCGACAGACAGCTGAAGGAAATCATCATAAAAACTCCCGAAACAGTGGTCATAAATCTCGGAGCCGGATTCGACGACCGGTTTTCCCGCGTTGACAACGGAAAAATACTCTGGTTCGACCTGGATCTGCCCGATGTGATCACGGCAAGAAAAAAGGCTTTCCCTGAAAAAGAGAGAGTAACGATTATTGCCGGAGACATATTGGATCCGTCTTGGTGCAAGCCTGTTCAGGAAGCCCTTTCCGAGAGAAAAACAAAGCCCATCTTTCTTGCTGAAGGCCTTTTCATGTATCTCACAATGGAACAAATACGGACTTTTCTGAATGTCCTGAAAGAAAATTTCCCCTGCGGAGGAACACTTATCGCAGAGCAGAACAACAAACTCATGGTAAAAAACGAGAAATTTCACGATACCGTAAAAAATACGAACGCCCATTTTGTCTCAGGCACCGATTCCGGTCAGGAGATAGCCGATCTCGTCAAAGGATTCCGCCTTGTCGAAGAACACAGCTTCAATGAAGAAATGAAAAAACACAGCATACGCGGAAAGCTGTTCGCATTGCTGCTGCCCAAAATGAATGACCGCTGGGCAACATTCGAGTGGTAAGGAATTCCAAAGTTTCAGAATTTATTTTCTGTCATGGTAATTGTCATTTGAAATAGAAAATGTCAGAGCGCGGGCAGCTTGCCTGCATAAGACCTCATCCCTAACCCTTCTCCAGTGTGGCGAAGGGAACGGAAACAGACCGTAGAGACGTTTCCTGAAACGTCTCATTAAATCAGAAAAAAAATAGGTCTTCGTCTAAGATGCCAATTTGGCATTTTGAACGGAAATGGCAGTTATTTTGGGGAGTTATATGCTCCGGTTTCTATGATTTAGTGTTGTATTCCTTGCTCTTTTCTTCAAGAAGTTTGAAATCGCAGCAGATTGCAGTCAAAAACCCGTAACGGCAGGAATTTTTATCGTATCGCTCCAAATAAATCGATAGCGATTTGTCTGTTATCTCGACCCAATGTTTTCTTAAGTATCGGTATTCGTTCATTAAATAGGTGTCTTTTAAAGGATCGATAATGATTTTTTCCGTCATATTTCGCGGAACAGGAATCATGTTGTTGTGAAGCAGGTTCGAGATTTCTTCGCCGGAAGCTGTGATGAAAGTCGTTGTAAGCGGATTTCTTTTTTTAAGTCCTTTTTTCCGGCGTTCCGACGTGGTTTGGGAACTCAGCGGAATAACATACATTTTATTGTTGATGCGAACAGCCAAACCTACATAAGGTCTCCCTTTTTTCAGGCGGACGCGACTATCAAAATTGTGAAGATACGAAAGATATTCGCTGTCAACTTTCACTATTATCGGGGAAGTTTGTTTAATATCAGAATCCAATAATTTCATAAAAACTACCTAAAAAAAAAGGCTTTCCGAAGAAAGCCTCATTTTGAATCGTCCACTGAGCAGGACCACTCTTTAGTTCGGTAATATACTCAAGAATATTGTTTTGTCAATACTAATTTAGAAAAATTTTAAAAAATTATTTTATTGTGTCTTGTTTTGACCGAGCACGGGCTTGCCAAAAATTAAGTTGTTGCAAAATTTGCAACAACCACTCAACATGCATTTGCCGGAGCGCGGGCGACCCGCCCGCATTCCCGTAGAGGCGTTTCCTGAAACGTCTCGCGAAATCAGAAAAAAATAGGTCGTCAATGTCGGAGCGCGCCTGGCTCGCCCGCATTCTTGTCTCTCACTCCTTGGCTCGCCCGCATTATGTTACAGAATATCCTGCCAATTATCGCAGAATCCGTAGTATCTCAGTGAAACAAAC
>CACZFE010000054.1 GCA_902780365.1 uncultured Spirochaetales bacterium | reverse complement strand
CCTTCAACCTTTACACCGATGTAGTCAGCCTGTTTCTGCGTGAGTTTTGTGAGGCTGACGCCAAGTTTCGCAAGGTGGAGACGTGCAACTTCCTCATCCAAGTGCTTCGGAAGGATGTAAACTCCGAGTTTGTATTCGTTCTGCCAGAGATCCATTTGAGCCAGGACCTGGTTCGTGAAGGAATTGCTCATTACAAAACTCGGATGACCTGTAGCATTGCCGAGGTTGACGAGTCTTCCTTCGCTGAGAAGGATTATCGAATGTCCGTCGGGGAATTCGATGCGGTCGACCTGCGGTTTGATGTTGATTTTCTTGATTCCGGGGATCGCATAGAGCGCATCGACCTGGATCTCGTTGTCGAAATGTCCGATGTTGCAGACGATCGCCATGTTTTTCATCTTTTTCATATGGTCTGCGGTGATGATGTCGCAGTTACCCGTTGCTGTGACAAAAATATCAGCAAAATCAACAACTTCTTCAACGGTTCTGACTTCAAAACCTTCCATGCTCGCCTGAAGAGCGCAGATGGGGTCGATTTCGGTGACGATCACTCTCGCGCCGAAACCCTGCATCGACTTCGCACATCCTTTACCGACATCGCCGTAGCCGCATACGCAGACGACTTTGCCTGCGACCATGATGTCTGTTCCGCGTTTAAGACCGTCCGCAAGCGATTCCCTGCAGCCGTAAAGGTTGTCGAATTTCGACTTCGTGACTGAATCGTTGACGTTGATTGCCGGGAAGAGAAGAGTGTTTTTCTCGAGCATCTGGTAAAGTCTGTGGACGCCGGTCGTGGTCTCTTCACTTACACCCTTGATTTCCTTAACGATTTTGTGCCATTTCTGCGGATCTTTTTTGTATTCTTCTTTCAAAATGTCAAGTATCGCCTGTGCCTCGCGGTTTTCTGCTTTTTCGTCGAAAAGAGCAGGATTTTCTTCGCAGGCATAGCCTTTGTGGATGAGGAGCGTCGCGTCTCCGCCGTCGTCAACGATGAGCTGCGGCCCGAGTCCTTTCGGGAATGAAAGAGCTTTCAGCGTGCACTGCCAGTATTCCTCGATGGTTTCGCCTTTCCACGCAAAAACGGGAACACCCATGTCGGCGATCGCTGCTGCTGCGTGATCCTGAGTCGAGAAGATATTGCAGCTTGCCCAGCGGACATCGGCGCCGAGAGCGACCAAAGTCTTTATCAGAACGGCAGTCTGTATCGTCATGTGAAGGCTTCCCGTGATGCGGGCACCTTTGAGCGGCTGCTTTTCAGCATATTTTTCACGAAGCGCCATAAGTCCAGGCATCTCGATTTCGGCAAGAGCGATCTCCTTTCTCCCGAAATCAGCCTGCGCAATGTCTTTGACCTGATACTCTTTGTTCATTGTAATCTCCTGAAAATATTATAGTTATTCAAATAAAAACAATTCAACGATCAATATAGCAGGGGAAATATACTTTTATTTCGGGGCAATTCAAATAAATCGGAAATTATGGGAAAGATTCAGAAGAGATTATTGCGCTTCAGGTGCGTCTGCGTTGTCCTGTTTTGCGAATTCCGCATCCATTGCCGAGAGGATACCGTCGCTGATGGTGACGTCGAATTCCATTTCACCGGCTACAACATGGGCTTCGCCGTTGTCGTAATCTCCGGAAGTGATCGTGAAAGTGCCTTCAGCGTTGATTTTCTTCTCAGGCTCTCTGCCGTCTTCTACGGAATAGACTTTGCTGCTGGTTACAACCAGAGTGTTGTCGTTGAAAAGGAAGACTGCTTCGATTTTTATTTTGTCTTCATCTGCTTCTTTGAGCATATACCATGCATCCAGAGTCTTGTCTGCGTAAGATGCCGGCAGATATGCTGTCGGTTCAGTTGCGAATTTGCCGTCTTCGTCCGCTTCTTCTTCCGCTTTAGCGCAGTAGTTTGAGAAATCCATCATTGCCTGAGTACACTCTTCCGAACCGGCGTCTTTACATTCGTATTTTTTGCCGTCTACTTCATACCAGTAGGATTCATCTTTCGTGCAGAATTTGACAGCTTTGCCGCCGCAGGTGTCAGGTTCTTCGGTAGTAACACACGTCGCACCGTCTTCTTCGTCGTAATCAATGTTTGTGTCGTAGCAGTAGTTGTTCAGATCGAATGCAGCTTTAGTGCAGTCGCCATCGTCGCATTTGAATTTTTTACCTGTTCCTTCGACTTCATACCACCAATCGTCGCCTTCTACACAGGCTCTGACATCATGTCCTTTGCAGTCTCCGGAGTCGGAATAATCGGAGCATACTGTGTCTCCGTCGGTATAGTACCCGTCACCGGTGATACCGCTTCCGCCGCAGGACATAATCAGAAACATTGCAGCAAAAATAGCTGCGAAAACCAAAAACTTTTTCATTTTTCTCTCCTCAAAAAGTTGATAAACAAAAAACGCGGAATTATAGAAAAAAGCCGTGAAAAGGCAAGGTTTAACGGAGGTTTCAATGAAAACGATTTATCTTGCAGGTGGATGTTTCTGGGGAACGCAGCGTTTTTTTGACCAGTTCCCGGGAGTCAGATCAACAGTTGTAGGCTATGCCAACGGAAAAACTGAAGATCCGAGCTATCAGGATGTCTGCGGCGGCAGCGGACACGCCGAAACAGTGAAAATCGAATACGACGAGACCGTTCTGCCGACACAAAAACTCATCGGTTACTATTTCCGCGCTATCGATCCGCTCTCGGTCAACCAGCAGGGATGCGACTGCGGCATTCAGTACCGCACAGGAATCTATTACACCGACGAAACGCTGCTTCCTGATATCGAAGCGGCAGTGAAGAGCGAAAAACTTGCTCTCGGCTCAAAAGCGGCAAAATTCGCGGTCGAAGTCAAACCGCTTGAAAATTTCTATCCTGCCGAAGAGTATCATCAGAAATATCTTGTTAAAAATCCCAACGGCTACTGCCACCTGCCGCTTGAACTTTTCTGCATCGCAATGAGGGAAAAATAATTGGTATAATGGTCAAGTATTTCCGGACAGAAAAATGCTCAGCTCAGCTTTTACCTTACACAACGGACATAGAATTCGCCTGTCTTGAAGTAATAGCCCACATTTCCGGTGTGGAAACTGACACGCCACGCAGACATTATGCTGCTATAAGTAGAGGAAGACCAGAAATGAGCCTCTGAAAGCGGCATATCCGGAAAATTGGAATAAGGTTCATCATAGTTGAGAAGCGATGCAAGTTCGTTTTTATTCGGAAGTCTCCAGTCAGTATACCCGGCGTAAGTCGAAGTTTCGCAGTAATTAAGTGCCTTCTGCCAAGTTTGCGAGCTCTGATATTCTTTTTGCCACATCAGACCTGTTGTATAATCTTTGACTACAAGCTTACCGTTTATTGTATCAGTCGTAAACGAAGACTCATTAAACAGTTCTTCACCACGGACGCACATAACATTGCAAGGTGTTGTTGTTGAGTTGAATGAAATTTCACCTGAATAAGAGCTGAAAGAGTATGGCTGGGAATCTGTGTATTTATTGCTTGTCCACAAGGATGTATCGCTCGGCATATTCGGAAAATAAGTCGTGTTTACTGCCGGGCCATGCTTGCTGTTGTCAACGATTGTTAAAAGTTCCTGCGGATTTGGCAGTCTCCAATCACTATAACCTGCGTATTCAAGGTTTTCACAATGTGAAACCGCATCTTCCCAAGAGAGAGTCTCTGTCAACTGCTGCCACATAAGTTTGGTGTTGATGTCAACAACAACATTGTGTCCTGATATTGTTTCGACTCTAAATGCTTTCGGAATGCAAGTGCCAAGATCTGCATATTGAAAATCCTGACCAAAGAAATCTTCGTCCTCTGCCGGACAAGTCATTTCTTCTGAGTCGCTGAAGCATTTGTCCTGATCTGTGCAGATGTTGCCTAAAGCAGGTCTTTCGGTTTTGCATCCTCCTTTTTCACCATGCCAGTAATAGTCATCTTCGCATTCACAATAATATACAGTTGAGTTCAAAGGAATGCATTTGTCTGTTGCATATGAAAAGTTGCTGCATGATGCGGCATCACACGGGTTGAGACATTCGAAGCCGTTCCAAATTCCGCCTGTATCAGCGCATTTTTCGGCTTCGGTCGGCCCGGATTCTGTATCTGCATCGTCATCAGTTTGTTCTGGCTCCGTATCTGCATCATCATTCTGTTCTGACGCTGTATCGGTATCGTCATCGTTCTCGGAATCATTATTGTCAGGCGTGGTATCAGGATTGTCTGAATCAGGACTGTCGGGAGTTGTGTCAGGATTGTCTGTGTCTGAATCAGGATTGTCGGGAGTTGTGTCAGCGGTTGGTTCTGTATCTGTTGAATCGGTGTCAGCTGCGTCGCTGTCTGAATCAGTTACGGTTTCCCCCGTATCGGTTTTGTCATCATTTTTTGAGCTGTTGCCGCATGCAAACATAAAAACGCAAAGCAGAATCGAGATCATTTTCAATATTGAGGACATGATTTTCTCCATTAAAAAACATTAAAACGGGTGATTATAATATAATTGAAAAATTTGGTAATATTTATTTTCATAAAAAAATATCCTGGACAGTTACAATCGCGGCGTTTGACATCATTTTTATCTTGTCGTTTGCCGATTTTTTTGTATATTCAGCCGATTTATGAACTTTTTGTGGAGTTGAAAATGGCTTTTCCCGATAAAATTTCTGAAAAAAGCGTGAATACCGTCCGCGTTTTGTCAGCAGACATGATCCAGAAGGCGAACTCGGGGCACCCCGGTCTTCCGATGGGTGCGGCTCCTGCAGCTTATACGCTCTGGAAACGGCATCTCAAGGTTTCTCCGGTGCATCCCGAATGGATAAACCGCGACAGATTCGTCCTTTCGGCAGGGCACGGCAGCGCACTTCTCTATTCGATGCTCCATCTGGCGGGATACAAGCTTTCGATGGACGATCTGAAAAATTTCAGGCAGCTCGGCAGCAAGACTCCGGGGCATCCCGAATTCGGCGTAACTCCGGGCGTTGACGCTTCCACTGGTCCGCTCGGTCAGGGTGTCGCGAACGCGGTCGGCATGGCGATAGCTGAAAGAATGCTCGCAGCAAGGTTCAACAAACCGGGATTCGAGCTGATCGACCATTTTACCTATGCACTTCTGGGCGACGGCTGTCTGATGGAGGGAATCGCCTCCGAAGCTGCATCGCTTGCAGGTCATCTCAAACTCGGAAAACTCATTCTTCTCTACGATTCAAACGATATTTCGCTTGACGGTCCGACTTCGATAACTTTCACCGAAGATGTCAAAAAGCACTTTGAAAGCTACGGATTTCAGGTCCTCACTGTTGCTGACGGCAACAAAGACCTCAAATCGATCGACCGCGCGATCGCGAAAGCAAAGAAAGAGCTGTCAAAACCGACACTTATCATCGTCAAAACGACTATCGGTTTCGGTTCTCCGAACAAGGCGGGAAGCTCGTCTTCGCACGGTTCTCCGCTCGGTGCAGACGAACTCGCGGCGGTAAAAAAAGGTTTCGGAATGGATCCCGAAAAGTTTTTCTTCGTCGATGAAGACGTCAAAAAGGATTTTGCTTCGATAAAACGCGCCGGAAAGCGTGCTGTAACGGCCTGGAACAAACTTTTTGCAGAATATGCGGCGAAATATCCCGAAGAGGCGGCTCAGTTCAAGGATATGCAGGAACTTAAAGTTGAAAACCTGGACAAGATACTTCCAAAATTCGAAGCTGGAACGAAAATGGCGACCCGTGCCGCGGACGGAAAAGTCCTTGCTGCTCTCGGCAAAGCCGTTCCGTGGCTCGTAGGCGGTGACGCAGATCTCAGCTGCTCGACTAAAACGACGATTTCAGGCGAAAAATGGATCTCGGCTGACGATTTTTCTGGCAGAAACATCCACTTCGGAGTTCGTGAGCACGCGATGGGAGCTATAGCAAACGGTATTTTCTATCACGGGATGCTGAAACCCTATACCGGAACTTTCTTCTCATTCGTTGACTACATGAGACCGCCGATAAGGCTCGCGGCACTTGCAAAATTGGGCTCGATCTTCCTTTTCACTCACGATTCGCTTGCAGTAGGCGAGGACGGTCCGACACACCAGCCGGTAGAACAGCTTGCAACGCTGCGCTGTATTCCAGATCTCGAAGTATGGCGTCCGGCCGATGCGAACGAAGTTTCGGTAGCTTGGAAGCATATCCTCGAAAACAAAAATCAGCCCGTCGCACTCATTCTGACGCGTCAGGATGTTCCCGTCATCGACAGAACGAAATACGCCGCGGCTGAGAACGCGCTCAAAGGTGCGTATGCGATACTTGATGAAGCAGCTCCCGACACGATAATCATCGCAACAGGTTCCGAAGTCCATATTGCGCTTGATGCTGCCGAAACCTTGAGAAAAGAGGGCTTGAAAGTGCGTGTCGTCAACATGGTTTCACGTGAAACATTTGAAAAACAGCCGGCAAAATACAGGGAATCAGTGTTTCCGAAATCGGTCAAAAACCGCGTTGTCGTTGAAGCCGGAACAAGTTTCGGCTGGGAAAAATACGCAGGCGACAAAGGAAAAATCATCGCAGTAGATGCGTTCGGAACATCCGCTCCGGGAAGTCAGGTAATGGAAAAATACGGGTTCACCGCTGAAAATATCGTGAAAGCTGTCAAAGCGTCATTCTGAGCGTAGCTAAGGATCGTCTGATTCTAAAATCTGTAAAAAGCAACAACCCTCTCCCCTTTTTCAAAGGAATAAGTTTTTGTATATTCAAGTGATTTGTCTTCAAAAGGTATCTGCTGGGAAGAATAGAAAACAACAAGATGACCGTTCGGGTTTATTATTTTTCTGCAATGTCCGAAAATTTCTTCGTCGATCCTGACAGCTCTTGAAACGATCACATCATATTTGTCTGTAATCGAGAAAAAGTTTTCGTTGATCCCGGTGACGTTTTCGATTCTGAGTTTTGCAGCAGTCAGGCTTAGAAAAGAAATTTTTTTCCTGCTTTTGTCTAGAAGGTTAAAGTCAGCCTTCGGAAAATAGAGCGCGAGAGGAATCCCGGGAAATCCGCCGCCGGTTCCTAAATCCAAAACTTTTGCGCCGTCGAAAAAGATGTTTTTCTCGCTTGCCGGAAACAAAGAATCAGCAAAGTGAATAAGCGCCGATTCGTGAAATTCTGTGACAGTCGTGAGGTTGTGGGTTTTATTCCAGAAAACGAGTTCTTCCCAGAAATCGAATGCTTTTTCTGCAAAATCAGTCGTGACAAAAACACCGTATTTTTCAAGTGTTAAAGCTAATATTTTGCGTAATGTTTCACGTGAAACATTTTCGTTTTTCTCTCTATTCATGGTCTTTTTTCAAATGCATTATCAAAATTGAAACTGCCGCCGGAGTTATTCCGGGGATCGCCGAAGCTTCGGCTAAATTTGCAGGTTTGTGTTTCGCAAGTTTCTGCTTGACTTCGTTCGTGAGCCCGCTCAGATTGCTGAAATCAAAACCTTCAGGAATTTTTATGGCAGAGAGATTCTCAAATTTTTTGATTTCCTCCTTCTCTCTCTCGATGAACGATGAATATTTGATTTCAACCTCGGCACGGTTCCAGATTTCTGATGTTTCACGTGAAACATAACCCGTCACGGCCTCTATAGCACTGCGCGAAACGAGAGGTCTTCGCAACAAAGTCGCAAGATTCCCGGCTTTTGAAAGCGGCGCCTCCCCGACTTCTTCCAGCTTTTTGTTTATCTCGGCTGTCGGATAGATCTGAAAAGCGTTTATTTCAGAAATCAGATCCTGAACACGCTCGCATTTAGCCTTTTCGATTCCATAAATTTTTTCATCGATAAGTCCTGCCGCAAAAGATTTTTCAAGAAGCCTTTCAGCCGTGTTGTTATCGCGGACAGAAAGTCTGAATTCGGCGCGCGAAGTAAACATGCGGTAAGGTTCGTCGACTCCTTTTGCCGTGATGTCGCTTATCATTACTCCGGTGTAGGAGTCGGAACGCTCCAGAATCAGGTTCTTTCCGTTTTCAACAGCATAAAATCCGGCGTTTGCTCCTGCAACCAGACCTTGCGCCGCAGCTTCTTCATATCCGCTCGTTCCGTTTACCTGGCCTGCGAAAAAAAGGCCGCGGACAAACTTGCTTTCGAGAGTCGTTTTAAGGTCGGCGGGATCGTAGGCATCATATTCTATCGCATAAGCCGGTCGTGAAATTTCGGCATTTTCAAGCCCCGGGATCGATTTGAGGATTTCCTGCTGAACGAAAACGGGAAGCGAAGTCGAGATCCCGTTCGGATAGTATTCGCGGCAGTCCCAGCCTTCGGGTTCAATGAAGATCTGGTGGGATTCCTTTTCGGGAAATTTCATGAATTTGTCTTCTATCGAAGGACAGTAACGCGGCCCTATTCCTTCGATCGACTTGCAGCTTCCGTACATCGGGGAAAGGTCTAAATTCGAGATGATCGCCTCTCTTGTTTTTTCGCTCGTCCGCGTCAGAAAACACGGGATCTGCTTCTGCAGGAAACCTTCGGTCCGTACCGAAAACGGAGTGTAATCCGTTTCGCCTGGCTGGATCTCCATCTGCGAAAAATCGATCGTGCTGCCGACTATTCTGACAGGCGTTCCCGTTTTGAGACGGAATTTTTTATGACCTAAACCGACCAGAAAATCGGAAAGTTCAACTGACGCCGGCTCCCCTAACCTGCCGCTTGAAAATGTGTCGCGGCCGATATGGATTTTGCCGTTGAGGAATGTTCCGCTAGTGATGACGACAGACTTCGCAGAGAATGTAAAACCGTCTTTCGATTTTACTGTAAAAGTTGAATTTTCATGTGTAAGCGAAATGATCTCGCCTTGAAAAACAGTGAGGTTTTCGACTTTGAAAAGAAAAGCCTGCATGAAATTTTTGTAGAGGTTTTTGTCGCACTGAGCCCTCAGAGCCTGAACTGCCGGCCCTTTTCTCCGATTTAAAACGCGGTACTGGATCGCAGCGAAATCTGCGGCGCGTCCCATAACTCCGCCAAGCATATCGACTTCGCGCACAAGCTGGCCTTTCGCCTGTCCGCCGATTGAAGGATTGCACGACATCTCCCCTATTTTGTCAATCGAGATTGTGACAAGCAGAGTTTTCGCTTTTGTTTTTGAAGAAGCGTAAGCGGCTTCGATTCCGGCGTGTCCTCCGCCGATGACAATTACATCAAAATTTTTCATAAGGACCTCTGAAAAACGACCTCCAAATTTGATTTCTGACGCAAAAATCTGCTCAAACGCCTGTTTGTACTCTCTTGGCAGAAAATCGTCGATTCTGCGCCAAATACGGCGTTATTTTGGAAGAAGGTTCTTCTTTTCATCATTTCCCCAGGCAGAAACCGCCGAAAATCTGTTCGTAGACATCGTGGCTTGTCAGATCTCCGGCAAGATCACGGATTCCGTTGAAAATTTCTGAAATAAAGAAAAGTATAATTTCTATTTGATCAGAGCTTAGATAAACTTTGAGCTCTTCCATTTTGTCCAGAATTTCTTCCGCTTTCTTTTTCTGCCAGTCGCTGAAAAATATCGCTTCATTTTTATCAGGCATATTTTTTTCAATGTTTTC
>CACZFE010000053.1 GCA_902780365.1 uncultured Spirochaetales bacterium | reverse complement strand
GAAACACATCAAAACCGGCATCTTTTTTTTGACTTAGAGGAACTATTTTGATAACTTCCCGCGGTTTTTTAGTTTATCAATTTTCTATGGAGGCATCAATGGCTAAGTTAATTCAAGTGATTATTGCGGTTCTGGTTCTTTACATCGGCTGGTGTGCAGCACAGCCCTTCATTCTCAAGTACAAGGTTACGAAGGCTGTGGAAAACATCGCGCAGTATGCGACGATCCATTCTGAAGAGGAAAGCATCAGAGAGTTCGACAACAGGGTCAAACAGGATCTCGGCGGCAAAGTTGACACCACTAAAACAATGAAAGACGGCACGAGAGGCGGACTTCACCTTGACAAGGACGAAGATACGAAACAGGTAAAGGCTACTTTCGTATACTTCGACGAGATGAAGATCTTCGGGCAGAAAGTCAAAGATTTCGAATTCAAAATCTACAAGGAAGCTGCTCACGTCGACAAAATGTTTTAATGGAGAAAATCTTGAAAAGAGAAAGCATAAACGTCAAAAAAGTTCTTCTTAACGAAACAGAGATGTCGAAGATCATCGACAGAATGGTCTACGAAATGATCGAGCACCTCAGCCTGCTGAAAAACGTCGCGATCGTCGGGATCAGAACGCGCGGTGTTGTTCTCGCGGAAAGACTTATTAAAAAAATAGAGGAAAAGGAAAAAGTCAAACTCGCGACAGGAACCATCGACATCGCCCTTTACAGAGACGACTTCTGCAAAGGTCTCACTTCACCGAAAACAGGCCCGTCGGTTCTCAACTTCGACCCGGAAGAATACCACATCATCCTTGTTGACGATGTAATGTACACCGGCAGAACAGTCAGAGCGGCAATCGAGGCGGTCATGGACTACGGCAGACCGAAATCGATAAAGTTCGTTTCTCTCATCGACAGAGGTTTGAGAGAGCTTCCGATCCATCCGGACATCGTCGGAAAAGTCATCGAGACCTCGCCTGAAGACCAAGTCGCAGTTTTCTTCAAGGAAACCGACGGCGAAGACAAAGTTGTTCTTGGATAAACCGGAGAAAAGCAATGAAACATCTTCTTGGAATCGAAAATCTTAACAAAGACCAAATAATGAACATCCTCGAAACGGCTGTCAGTTTCGCGGAAATCAACCAGAGACAGATCAAAAAAGTGCCGACACTCAAAGGCAAGACGATAATCAACTTCTTCGCGGAACCTTCGACGAGAACGAGAACTTCCTTCGAAGTCGCTGAAAAACGTCTCAGCGCCGACACTTACAACATCGCAGTTTCGGGCAGCGCGATCCAGAAAGGCGAAACTCTCGCCGACACAGCGCTCAACCTTCAGGCTATGGGCCCAGACGCGATGGTAATCCGCCACTCGGTTTCGGGAACGCCCCAGCTCCTCACAGAGATCATGGACTGCTCGATAATCAACGCGGGCGACGGCTTCCACGAGCACCCCACGCAGGCTCTCCTTGACGCATACACGATCTGGCAGAAAAAAGGCGGGTTCGAAGGGCTCAAAGTTGCGCTTCTGGGCGATATCTACCACAGCAGAGTCGCAAGATCGAACATCTATCTTCTTAATAAAATGGGAGCGCATGTTTCGATTTCGGGACCGGGAACGATGCTTCCGAAAGAAGTCGAGAAAATGGGCGTAACAGTCGAGAAACTGCCGAAATACGCTGTTCAGGACGCCGACATCGTAATGATGCTCAGAGTCCAGAACGAACGTGCGAGCAACCTGCTCTACCCCGATGTCAGAGAATACTCGAGATACTTCATGCTCACTCCGGAACTTCTCAAACTCGCAAAAAAGGATGCCCTCGTAATGCATCCGGGACCTGCGAACAGAGGCGTTGAAATCGACGATGTCGTAATGGACGGCGAACAGTCGGTAATCCTTGAACAGGTTTCAAACGGAGTCAATGTCAGAATGGCAGTTCTTTATCTTCTTCTCGGAGGGTCAGACAAATGAAATTAGTTATAAAAAACGGAACCGTCGTTAATCCGCTTGTCGGAAAAACCGAAAAAACTTCGATAGTTATAGAAAACGGCAAAGTTGTTGAAATCACCGCTAAACCCGACACGAAAGACGCTGAAGTCTTCAACGCTGAAGGCATGTTCGTTGCTCCCGGATTCATCGACATCCACGTTCACTTCAGAGATCCCGGCTTCGAATACAAAGAAGACATTTTCTCCGGTCTCGAAGCGGCTGCTGCCGGCGGATTCACCTCTGTCTGCACGATGCCGAACACAAAACCGGCGGCTGACAACGTCGAAACCATCCGCTATATGTATGAAAGAGCGGCAAAAGGAAACGGCGTCAAACTTTATCCTATCGCTGCTGCTACAAAAGGGCTCAAAGGCGAATCTCTCGCTCCGATCGGCGAACTTGCTGAAGGCGGTGCAATCGCGATCAGCGACGACGGAAGACCGATCCAGAACACAGATCTTCTCAAAAGAGTCATGGAATACGCTTCCACCTTCGACATGATGTATGTTTCGCACAGCGAAGACCTCTATCTTTCCGAAACTGCGCAGATGAACGAAGGCTACTACTCGACAGTTTACGGCATGACAGGCAACCCTGTCGTCGGCGAAGCTTCTCAGATCGCCAGAGACTGCATGATGGCCGAATATCTGAAGCTCCCGATCCACATCGCACACGTCAGCGCGGCACTTTCTGTAGACATCATCAAATTCTTCAAGGAGCGCGGCGCGAAGATCACTGCTGAAACGGCTCCGCACTACATCACGCTTACCGACGAAGCTCTCGGCGGATTCGACACGAACACGAAAATCAACCCGCCGC
The DNA here is from genome assembly GCA_902780365.1 of uncultured Spirochaetales bacterium. Lineage (GTDB taxonomy): Bacteria > UBP6 > UBA1177 > UBA1177 > UBA1177 > UBA1177. The sequence continues at coordinate 11,205 of CACZFE010000053.1, read as the reverse complement.
TCCGCAGCGAAGCAGACAGACTTGCGGTCATCAAAGCTCTCAAAGACGGCATAATCGACGCGATCGCAACCGATCACGCTCCGCATCACCAGCGCGAGAAAGAGGTCGAGTTCAACAATGCTCCGTCGGGCATCATAGGCCTCGAAACAGCTCTTCCTCTCGTTCTCAAGCTTTACCACGACAAAGAGCTTACGATCGAAAGGATCGTCGAGCTTTTCACGGCAGGATACAAAATCATGGGTCTTGAAGGCGGCAAAATCGAAGCCGGAGCTCCGGCTGACATCACCGTTTTCGATCCGGACTACCAGTGGACAGTCGACAAAAACATGTTCAAATCGAAAAGCCACAACACTCCTTTCCACGGCTTCCACGTAAAAGGTGCGGTAACGGCAACAATCGTTAACGGAAAAATAGTTTATTCCAGAGATTTTTAATGAGTGCAGTAAAAACCAGAATCTACTCCTCTTTCGACGATTTTGAGTCTGCAGCACTGCAGGACTTCAAAAAAGAATGTTTTTATTTCACCGGAGAAGACGTTAAAAACCACGATTTCTGGCAGCAGTTTTTCAATCTTTTCTTCATATACCACTTTGATACCGGCAACAAAACTACCCTCGCCGACAAACGTGGACTTGAAAAAGCGCGTATCATGCTGTTCTCCCCTTCCCTTTTCTCGAGGCTCAAAGGCGAGGACTTCTTCACCGAAGAGAAACTGAACCTTTCGGAAGACGAGGAAAACAGCCTGACCTGGTACAAAGAACGCGATTTCATCCTCTCCTACTTCCACGAGAAGGAGGACGGGATCCACTTTGTCGAAAGCCGTTCATCCCTTCTAATCCCGCAGAAAGCGGCCTCGTTTTTCAAGAAACTGAGAACGCTGATGAACGAGAAAAACTACTTCCCGTCAAAGATCTACCTCCACCTTCTCATCGCGATCCTGATGCTGAAGAAAGAGCGTTTCGCAAGTTCAAAACTTTACAACCCCTATCAGGTGGAAGAGATAGAAAAACTTCATCTCTACTACAATAAATTCGCTGATTTTATTATCTAAAAACAAAATTTACAGAGGCAAAATGACCGAACTTTACGATGTCGCAGTTATCGGAAGCGGTCCGGCGGGAATGACAGCCGGAATATATGCTTCGAGGGCGCTGCTCAAAACAGTCATATTCGAAAAAAACACTTACGGCGGACTAATGGCTTTGACCGATAAACTTGAGAACTGGCCAGGCGAAAAATCTATCGCAGGTTACGAACTGGCGGAAAAAATGCACGCCCAGGCACTTGATCTTGGAGCGGGATTTGTTTCGGACGAAGTTCTGGAAGTCGCAAAGCAGGATAACGGCAATTTCTCGCTCACAACAGCTTCAGGCAAAGCTTTTTCGGCAAAAACCGTGATTTATGCGGCAGGTTCAGTTCCGAGAAAAGCCGGAATTCCGGGCGAAAAAGAGTTCACAGGCAACGGAGTCAGCTACTGCGCGGTATGCGACGGAGCCTTTTACAGAGGGCTTAAAGTTGCAGTTCTAGGCGGCGGTGACAGCGCTTTGAAAGAAGCACTCTATCTCACCAAATTCGCAGAAAAAGTGACGATCGTCCACCGCAGAGACGAATTCAGAGCCGAGAAAATAACGCAGAACGAAGTCAGAAACAACCCGAAAATAGACTTTGCCCTCAACTCGGTCGCCGAAAAAATCGAAGGAAAGGATTTTGTCGAGAAACTTGTCGTCAGAAACGTGAAAACAGGCGAACTTTCGGAACTTGCAATTGACGGCGTATTTGTTTTCTTAGGCTATATCCCTGAGACAAAACCGATTGAAAACATTGTTAAAATCGCTGAAAGCGGCCATATTCCGACCGATTCAGAATGCCGCACAAACGTTCCCGGTCTTTTCGCGGCCGGAGACATCCGTGAAAAACTAGTCCGTCAGGTTTCGACCGCAGTCGGAGACGGTGCGATCGCCGCCGTAGCAGCAGAACACTATATTTCTAAACTGTAAGGAAATACTTCAGAAAATTAATCTATAAGAATCAAAGCGCAACCGGAATCGTCGTCGTCTTCGGAAGCTGAATCGGAGGAAGAACTGTCTTTGCCGCCGTTGTCTGCACCCGGTTCGTCGGTATCAGAAGCCGGAGGCTCCTCGCCGTCGTTGTAGCAGCCCGATTTGTCCCAGCCAAGGCAGTTTGAAGCACATTTTGCAGTCCCGTTTTTGGGTGCCCCCGCAAGCTGAGCGCACGGCATCGTGTCGCCATCGCAGATTTCATTTGCGTCAATGTTTCCGTTTCCGCAGAGAGGACCAGCAGGCTCGTCACTGCCTGTATCGGTGTTGTCACCGGGGATAGTATCGCCTGTATCGGTGTTGTCGCCGGGAGTCGTATCACCGGTATCGGTATTGTCGCCCGGATCCGGTTTTGTATCCTGATCAGGTTTTTCATTGTAGTCGTCGTCTGAAGAACCAGGATCATAATCATACAAATCTTCATCAGGATATTCGGCGCCTTCAAAATCCCAGCAGTCGTCCTTTGTGCAGGGAGATGCAGCGTCGATCGCATTCTTGATATCGGCAGTTATTGTGCCGCCGCCTTTTATCCATGCAGCTGCAACTGCACGCAGGGCATTGACTCTGCCGAAACCGTAGTAGTTGCTGTGTCCGTTAGAGCCATAGTTCGCGTCCGATTTCGAAACTCTGTCAGCCGTATTTACAAGAATGTCCCTGAGTTCTACCGCCGTAAGATTAGGATTCGCCTCAAGAACAACTGCCGCAACACCGCTTACAAGAGGTGCCGCCGAAGATGTGTGTGAAAAACGGTAAGAATATTTGCCCCACCAGCCGTCTCCGCCAGCCATTGCGTGATCGGGAGTCCATCCTGCTTTGTCATGACATCCGCTTGTTCCCGGGGTACTGCATGTCGGTGCAATAAAATTATCGGTCGTCCAGATTCTATCAACGAATTTGCTTCCCGATTTCGAACCTCCCGAAGTCGGAGCCATGACACCGAGTCTCGGGCCGTAATTCGAAAAACTGTATCTGTTTCCGTTGCTGTCTGTGGCTCCTACCGCAAGGACGTTCGGATGAGTCGAGAAAGGATCAAACGAAAAATCGCTGCCTGCATTGCCGGATGCGAAAACAAGAAGCATACCCTTACCACCGTTAGCCTCAGTCGTCATATAATCAAAAAGTTCGTTGTAGTACTGTTTCATATAATTGCAGTCTTCCAGATTTTCATAAAGAAGACCCCACGAGCAGTTTACAACCTCTGCACCCTGCTCCATAACCCATCTGAACACCTGATCGTAGTATGTCTCATACTCTCCGCCGATATCTTCCGGGTCACCTGCCATTCTCGCAAGAATAAGAGAGCATGCGGGGCACGCACCGGATGGACCGACACTGTTGTTTCCTCTTGCAGCAGCGATTCCGGTAACAAGTGTTCCGTGGAAGTTCTTTGTTGCAGACTGGTTGCTGAAAAGGTTCCCTGCTTCAATTGTATTGTCACCGAAATTCTTCGAAGCGATGATCCCTGGCTGAATATCTTCGTGCAGGATATCAAAACCGTCGTCGATTATCGCAAGTTTCCTGTCTTTACCGAGTTCGCTGTCGCTGCTTACCGCGCCCAAAATACGGAGAAGCCGCCACGCCTCGGCGATGTGGGCATGATCTTTGCCCTGAACTGTTCCTTTTCCGTCAGCAAACTTTACATTTCCGTCGTTGTGGAAATTCCACTGCTCTTTCATGTAAACATCATTCAAATAGAGCGGATCTATCGAATCGACAGAATAAAGCTGGTGTTTTACAAATCTTTCAGGAGCCGCCTTGAACCCTTTTTTGATGAGAGCTTCAGCTTTTGTCTTAGGTTCGCCGTCGCATTTGAGCAGCGCCCAGTTTTTGAGCGTAAGTTCGCCCGCTTCGGTGCAGCCAAGATTTTTGATGCATTTGTCACGACCGAGCGCAAGGCATTTGCTGTCAAGCTTGACAAGAACGCGGCCAGTGAATTTCCGCTTTGCGGCATCCGCGGCAGAAAGCGTCATAAACACGATCAGGATCGCAAAAACAACAAGAATTTTCTTCATTTTCAACTCCAATCAGTTTACAAGCAAAAAACAATGCCGAAGGATTTTAGTTTAAATCAGCTTTATTTCAAGAAGATAATGAAAATGTTTACTTCTATTCAGTTATGTGCTAAAAAACTGCCGCAGAATTCATTCACAATCTGTTTTATAGAGTTTTTCTTATTCATTGAATTGGAGGTTCAAATGCGTTTGTTTCGATTTTTGGTAATTTTTCTGGCTCTTTCTTTTGTATTTACCGCATGCGGCGCAGACGAGGAAGAAGATGTGAACGGCGGTGAAAGCGGAAACGGAAACAATTCCGGCGACAATTCCGGCAGCGGTGACGAAAACGGTGACGGGAAGCCAAACGCTACCTGCGGAAACAAAATCACTGAAACCGGCGAAATCTGTGACGGCAATGCAAATGAGTGCACTTCGATAGATCCGGGCTATACCGGCGGATTCGCGACCTGCAAATCCGACTGCATGAGCTGGGACACTTCGGCCTGCCAGGGTACGCCGAACGGCACTCCTGGCGACGACACAAATCCGGGTGACAACACAAATCCCGGCGACAACACCACCCCCGGTGACGGCGGCTTTGACAAAGATTCCCAGGGAATCTGGGTCGATCCTAAAACTTACCTCATCTGGGAAAACCCGATGGGTAACAAAGGAATGGGAGGTCTCGGACCGACACACGCAAAAGCTCTCGAATATTGTGAAAACCTCGTTCTCGCAGGCGCAGACGACTGGAGACTTCCGACTATCGACGAGCTCAGAACTCTGGTCAGAGGCGTCAGCACAACAATGACCGGCGGAACATGTCCGACAAGCGAAAACTGCACGAATCAGGACGACTGCAATAAAAACAAAGGCAATTCACAGCCTTACGGATATTCATGTTTCGGCTGCTACGCCCTTGACGAAAAGTACAACGACGGTGAAAATTTCCTCACCGAAGACGACTGCCAGCTCACTGATGTCCAGCTTGAAAACGATGAATGCTACATCGTTCCTGCAATGTTCGGCGACCCCTGCAACGGAACATGGTCAAACACACCGAATACCAGCGCAGCCGGAACACTTGCAAACGCTTTCTGGTACCTCAACTACAAAGCAGGATACATCGGCAGCGATTCAGATACGCTCAGCGGCGCAAACTGGGTAAGATGTGTCCGTCAGGGAACAGCGGCTGATGTTCCGGAACAGGATGCAGAAGCAGAAACCGATCCTGACTGGGAATGCAAAGTCGAATCTGACTGCCCGGAAGGCAAATGGTGCCAAGGTCATAAATGCGTCATCAAACCGGCTGAAACATACACTGCGGCAAACGGTCTCGAGTGGCAGGCCGGACAGATCACCAGAGTTGAGGGCTGGGAAAATGCAGCTGCTCCGTGCGAAAGCCTTGAACTTGCCGGCAAATCAGACTGGAGACTTCCCAACATCGACGAACTCAAATCCCTCGTCAAAGGCTGCGACAAAACAAGTCAGTGTGATGTATCCGCAGATAAACCCGGATATAATGAAAGTTACCTGCCGACACAAACTTCCTGCAAAGGATGCGGTAGCGGAAACTATCTGCCCGAAGAAGTCGGACAACAGCTTGAATATCCTTATTGGTCAAGCACCAATGATCCTACCGCAGCAAAAAGAGTCTGGACTGTAGACTTCAAGACGGCTTCAGTTGTCTATGACTACAAAACTGCAAATCAATATGTAAGATGCGTCCGCGGTTCGATGAACTAATTCTTATTTAATCTGCTGTAAAAAACGATCCTTTTTTTCATTCCGGCGGCCTTGAAATCATCAGGTCTTACCTTAAGAATTTTATCAAGGATTTTCAACGCGTCGGGAACATCTTCGAAATATTCGTAGATTTCAGCCAGAATATACATCGATTCAAAGGAGAGCTCCTTCACCATCGAGATTTTCGTAAAATCATCCCTGATCTCTTTATATTTATCGGCTTTTTCGAACTTGTTCCACTTGGGTGCAAGCTTCCAGAGAGCAAGGTTTTTCTGCTCAAGAGCTGCAGGATTCTTCGTCTCTTTGTAGATATAATCAAAAACTTTCGCAGCTGCATCGTAAGAGCCTATTTTGGCAAGAGCAGTCGCTTTCATCATTGCGGAATCGTATTCTTTGATTTTCAGATATTCGGCTTTAGACCTTATCGGACCATATTTCTGCATAAGCCGTCCGATATCATCCGCGATTTCAGTATCACGGATAAGCTCGTAGCATTCACCGGCAAGCTGCAGAAATTCCTTAGCCCGAAGTGCAGTATTCGGCGATATTCCGACAAGTTTATCCGGGTGGATCTTCTGCATTATTTTTATATATTCGCGCCTTGCGACCCTCTCGTCGAACTTGTCTTTAAGCCCGAAAAGCTGGAAAACATCGGCATAATGCTCGTTTGCGTTGAGGAATGTCCTGATTTCATCTTCTTCGGACATCGCCTGTTCTTTTTTCACTTCATTTGCCATTTCAGCTGCTTCATCAGCCTTTGCCTTTTCGGAAAAGATATCGGATTTATCAAGTTTTTCGGTGATTCTCGCCTTTTCTTCAGGTGTGGCCGGAAGAATTACGGCAAACTGCGAAATCAGAAGGAAGTAGATTGTACGGTAACTCTTTCTCAGGTTGGAGAAAATTTCGTTTCTGCTGGATCCGATAAAAGGCTGAAGGTCCGGCTTTATTGAAAAGAATTCTGCCGCATAGGGCTTCAGAACTTCGAGAACACGCTCCCTGGGCATATTCAGGATCACCGAAAACAAAAACTCGTATGTATCAAACTCCTTCATCCCCTTTTTCAGCCCGTCCTCAACGGCATTTTCAACTTTAAAAAGGATGGTTTTAGGCATATTTCCCAATAAGTTCATCGGTTTATCTGTCCAAACAGAATCTTTTGACACAATTATCGGGAATGATTCCGAACCGTTCAAGACTTCGATTTTTCCTGAAAATCCGCATGAAGCAAGCAGTGCAAACAGCTTTTCAAAGCGGATATGAAGTTTTTTGTCGCTATTTATATAGGGAGTAATTAAATCCATGATTATTCAAGGAAGTTGCCGTCAAGTGCGGAAATAAGTTTTCCCCTCTCCTCGTCAAGCTTATCCTGAACTTTCTGCTGCTCGGCACGGAAATCCTTTTCGCGTTTAGTTTTGAGGAAAGGTTTCGCAACAGCCGGGAAGAGTTCGAGAAGAAGCTCCTCTTTTTCAGTTGCAGCCAGTTTCACTCCGCCGAATTCGTCGAGGGTTTCGTTGACCTGTTTGACATGTTTCGACGTGTCGTAAGGCTGTTCCTCTCGTTTTCCCGAAATTTTTTCACGGAATGCCGGATCAACAGGCCACGGAGTATGACCGTAGCCGCCTTTTACCAGATTTACGAACTGCACTGAAGTGTTTTCGTACATCGATTTTCCGGAATTGAGGTTGATGACGCAGCTTACAGCCTGCGTGCCGACGATCTGGCTTGTAGGAGTTACAAGCGGCGGAACACCGGCAGCAAGACGTACGATCGGGACCATCTCCATAACCTTCGGAAGAAGATGTTCGATTTTTCCTGCCTGGAGCTGTGCAAGCATGTTCGTGTACATTCCGCCAGGGATCTGCGCCATTCTGACTACTTCGTTCGGTTTCGGGAAGTTGAAGTAACGCTCGATCTGCTGTGTAAGGTCGGTAACAGTGTCGGTATCGCCTTTCTTTGCCGCTGCGATCGCGTCGTCGAAAAGTTTTTCCACATCTGCCGGAAGCTTGTCTGTAGGATCGAAATCTTTCGGGAAAAGTTTGTACTGATCGAATTTCGCAAGTTCTTTTCTGATTTTGAAAAGCTCGGTTCTGATTTCTTTTACGGCACTCAGATCGACATTTGTCTCAAGTCCGAGTTTTTGAGCGAAAACCTGAATCAACTCGAACGCAGGAGCTGCCGGACCGCCTGCAAACGGCATGATGACGCTGTCAACGATATCGACATCGTTTACCATCGCCATGAGAACACTGCCCAAGCCGTAACCCGGAGTGCAGTGAGTGTGCAGATCTATCGGAATATTGACCGCTTTTTTGAGTGCCGAAATAAGTTTTGCGCTCATTGCCGGATTGATAAGTCCTGCCATATCCTTGATCGAAATCATATCGGCGCCAGCTTTTTCAAGTTCAATTGCCTTGTTTACGAAATAGTCGATCGAGAAAAGGTTGTCAGGCAGTTTTTTACCGCTGAACATCGCTTTGATTTTGTCTTTTGTCGAGAACTTCGGATCGACAGTGTAGCAGATGCAGCAGTCTGTCATTCCGCCGTTCTCCTTTACGTATTTTATCGTCGAACGCATGTTGTCGATATCGTTCAGAGCGTCGAAAATACGCATGATGTCTATACCGGACTTGATCGCGTTGCGGTTGAAGCCTTCGATCACATCTTCCGGATAAGGGTTGTAGCCGAAAAGGTTTCTGCCGCGTGAAAGGGCTGTAAGTTTGCTTGCCTCGCCTACTCCGGCTTTGATTTTTTCAAGTCTGTCCCAAGGATCTTCGCCGAGGTAACGCATAACTGAATCAGGAACAGCACCGCCCCATACTTCCATTGCGTAAAAATGAGCTTTGTTGAATGATTTCAACAATCTGTCGACCTGATTCTGATTCATTCTGGTCGCGAACTGCGACTGCTGACCGTCTCTTAAAGTGAGGTCTCTGATAAGAAGTTTTTTTGCCATGATGCACCTATATCAAATAAATAAAAAACCAAAAAGCACGGCATTGTAGCAGGGATAGTTTAATTTTCAACTTAAAAAAGGCATTCTTTTAAGACTTTTGAGACTATTTTTTCATATATTCGTTGAGAGAGACCTGGATCCGTTCCTGTTCGGCAACCAAACCCTGGCGGCGCAGAACTGCCGGGATGGATTTGTCGTTCTGGTCTATGCTGTTTTCAGGAACAAAAACAGCAACAGCTTCATCTTTGAACGAAAAAGGTTTTGCATCTTTTATATCAACACTCTGCGAATTGGCGGAAAGGCTTTGCTGTAACGGCGCAGCTATCGTCTCTTTCTTGTCTGACGCAGGTTTCTGGACTTCGATAAGAAGGTCTTCGGGAACTCTTTCAGTCAGAACTGTTCCGGGAGTATCCATACGGCTGCTGTCATTCGCTTTCTTAGGCTCCGACTGATGTTTTACCTCGTGTGCTTCAGTAATTATAAGAACTGAAACATCCGTTTTGTTAGGATTCGGGAAAAGACCGAATTTGAACTCGGCATCCTGATCGCGCAGACTTTTGAGATAATCCGCAGCCTCGTTCAACTCTTTCATTTTCATACTTCCGTTGATGTAAGCCAGCATTCGCTTGCTTCCTTCTATTGTAAAATTCTTCAGGAGAGGATTGTTGAGCGCCTCTTTGACGGCATTGAGCGGAGCGTGTTCGCCGGTCGCCGTTCCGAAACCTATAACTGCATCACCCATGTCATGCATAGTGTTTCTGATATCGGCGAAATCGATATTTACGACGCCGGGATTTATGATAAGTTCTGAAATGCTTCTGACAGCATAAACCAGAATTTCATTGGGTTTCTTGAACATATCAAAAACATCGGCATCATCACCTGCGATATCGATAAGAGTATCGTTCGGAACGATAAGAAGCGCATCGACATTCTTGCGAAGCTCATCTATCCCGGCTTCGGCACTTCTCATTTTCTGATCGCCTTCGAAAGAGAAAGGTTTTGTCACAATGCCAACTGTCAGAATGCCGTTTCTTTTGGCGACACCTGCTATTACCGGAGCCGCACCTGTCCCTGTTCCGCCGCCCATTCCGGCAGTCAGGAAGACCATGTCCTGCCCTTCAAAAGCAGAATTTATATCTATCTGGCTTTCTATCGCAGCATCTCTTCCGCAATCAGGATTTCCGCCTGCACCCTGTCCTTTAGTCAATTTCGGACCAAGCTGGATCTGGTCCGCATCACTTATTTGAGCAAGCACCTGTGCATCAGTGTTGGCAGCAATAATCTTTACCTTGCTGTTTTTAAACACTGAATCGTCATCGCCTCTTGCCTCTTCCTCGATCATTTTCACAGCATTACAGCCACAGCCGCCCACGCCGATAACTGCAATTTTTACTTCTTCGTCTCTCCCGCTCATCCGACTCTCCTACTCGAAAAAATTTCTAAAAAATTCGGCTATTTTTACCAACCACCCGTTTTTCTTGGTAAGTTCCAGCTGCCTGCGGCTTGAAAAATGTCTGATTATGCCTACAGCAGTCGCAAATTTAGGGGAACTCAGAACATCGTTGAACCCCCTGTCTTCATCATCAATTCTCGGGAATCCGATTCTTACAGTCTGCTCCAGAGCGTCTTCAGCCACACACTGGATGTTCTTCAGTTTTGCCGTTCCGCCTGTAAGAACAATATCCGACTGTATGAGGTTTTCCTTCTTGCTTTCCCTGAGTTTCTTTTTGATATCTATCAGGATCTCTTCAATTCTCGGGGTAATGACCGTTGCAAGGTGTTTTGCCTTTTTTGTTGCAGGCGCGTTTGTTCCGATCATAACAGTATCGAAAACTTCAGTGTCTGAAACATATTCAGGACGTGAATTTCCGTATTTGCATTTTATTTTTTCCGCTTCTGAAGGCGGTATCTTCATGACTTTGCTGATGTCGTCAGTGATAGCTTTGCCGCCGGCAGGCATTGCCGCGACATAAACAGGATCTCCGTTGTAGTAAATTGCAATATCCGAAACACCGTCTCCGATATCAATCATCGCTACACCCAGATTTTTCTCGTCTTCTTCAAGAACAGCCCAGCTTGAAGCTATTGCGTTCACAACCACTCCGCTTACAAAAAAACCGGCATCCTCGACAGCTTTGTAAAGATTTCTGCACATAGTCTTCGGCATCGTTATTATCAGGACATCGACCTCAAGTTTCCTGCAGGCCATTCCGATAGGATTTACGATACCTGCCTTGCCGTCGACAGTATATTTTCCTATTTCGACACTTATTATCTCGCTGTCGTCAGAAAGCATCGTCAGATCTTTCGCATTGTCTATGACTCTTACGACATCCGTCCTTGCGACTTCCTGTCCCCTGACCTGAATCACGCCATGGCTGTTTATCGACCGTATCCCTTCGCCCGAAACACCGACAAAGACCTTCTTTACGCGGATTTCTGATTTGTTGGT
>CACZFE010000052.1 GCA_902780365.1 uncultured Spirochaetales bacterium | reverse complement strand
TGAAAATGAAGAAAAAATATTTTTATTTGATTGTAGAAATTTATCCCAGAAAACAGAAACAATTAAAAGTAATATTATTGTTGAAAAATTTAAATTTAATGAAGGAAATAATAATTTATATATTCTAGAAAAAGAATCCGAAGCAATATTATCAATTGATAAAAATAAAGTAGAAAAAATATATGAATTAAAAGATGATATTAAAACATTTGAATTTAGTAGTGATTTAAAATTATTGATAACAGTAAAATCAAATAATTCAATAAATATAATAAACATAAATAAAAAATAAATAAAAACTTTTTTCTATATATAAATTTAATATTAAAAATTTTTTTATAATAATAATAAAAAACCTACCCAATCATCATCCTTAATCTTCTTTCAGGAATATTAAAAAAATATTCCAATCCAGTTCTAATTCTTTTTAAAGACTCTCTAATATTAATCCTAATTAAATTTAAATCAACAAGTGTTTTAGCTCTATCAGTAAAAAACTTAATAACTTTATCAGTAGTATAATCACCAGGTTCCTTTCCACTATTATCTAATTTTAATGGAGATGCATATTCATATAATAAAATTTCAACATTTTCCAAATTATTATATAAACAAGCATAATGAAGAGCAGTTCTCCCTGCAATATCTTGAGCATCAATTTTAGCACCAGCTTTCAATATTAATTTTATTATTTCACCTCTTGGTCTCTTTGCTGCAACATGAAGGGCAGTTTGATTAAAATCATCAAACATTTGACATAAAAATTTATTTCCTTCTACTAATAATTTTACTTTTCTTTGATTATCATTTTTAATTGCTGTTTTTAATATATCAAAATCTTCTTTAAAAAATGATAATTTATCTAATGATTGTTCATGAATTTCTAAAAATTGAGATATTGATAATCCACTTCTATATAAATGAGCTGCTAATGTTAATATTATTATTAATATTTTTTTTCTTAATGCTTTTTTTTTCTCATTTCTAATACGAATTTCATTTATTTTTTGAGTTCTTTCTATTTCGTCTAATTGTTCTTTTTTAATTACTTCATATATGTTTGCTTTTTTTTTATTTTTCATCATTTCTTGACAATATTTTATATAGTCGTTTAAGTATAATTGTTTTATTTCTTTTGTTAATTGAAGATTGTCATATAATGTTGTTGATATTGTTTTTTTTATTTTTTCTTCTACATTTAAATTTATTAAATTTGTGTTTTTTAAAAATTTATTTTTGTCTATTTCTAATGCTTTAAAAAAATCGTTTTTTATTTGATTATTTATTTCATCATGTTTCCTTTTTTCTTCATTTAAATATTCTTTCTTACTTTTAATATTTAGATAATCTTTATTTCTTTTTGGTTTTTTACTTTCTTTTTCAATATTTGCTGTTTGTGTTTTTATTAACTTTTGGAGGTTAAAGATGAAAAAGTTTTTTGTTTGCGCAGCTATGCTTGCTGCGATGATCCTGACGGTTTCATGCGGCGGCGGCGGAAGTGAAAATGAAAGCTATGCGGAATGCGTTTACGGTGATTATGTCTGCAAATACGGAGATTCCTATTACTGCGGCTATTCCGGCAACGATTTGATGTGGCAGCTTTCAGAACGTTGTGAGTATTGTGATTCATGGACCGGAAAATGCGATAACAGTCAAGCAGGTGCTTCAGAGTGTTCTACCGGAGATTATAAATGCGACGGTTCTTATTATTCCTACTCTTGTTACGACGGTTACTGGAGTTATGATCAATACTGTGATTACGGCTGCAACGCTTCAACAGGAAAATGTGATAATTCTCTGAATTTGTCATGCACATCAATTTACAGCTGCTATGCTGATTGTGAGGACAATGCCTGTGCGCAAAAGTGTGTGGACAACGGTTCTGAAACCGGTCAGAGTCAGTTTTACGCAATGTATAACTGTTGGACAGATAACTGCTCGGATGCAACAACAAATGAAGAATTTACAGACTGCGTATACAGTAACTGTGCAGAAGAAATGGAAGATTGCGGATTTACTGTTCCTGATGACAATGAACCGGAACCGGCGGATGATGAATGCGCTGAAGGTTTGTTCTATTATCAGGGTTCATGCCAAAGTCCGTGGGGTAAAAAATGGATAGTCACTTTCATCGATGCAAAAGTTACTGAAAAAAATGCAGATGATGAAGCTTGGGATGCATTAGGCGGCTTGCCTGATCTTTTTGCAGTTGTAAAAATCAACGGAAAAGAAGTTTTCAGAACAAATAGCGGCGAGGATTCGACTTCAGCAAGCTGGAATGAAAGCTCAACGATAGATTTTTCGGCAAAAACCGACACGATTACCTACTGCCTTTATGACGGTGATGCTGTCGGCGGCGATACCAGCTCGGATCTGGCATCTTCGAACGACGAGGTCGGATGTTTTGAGCATAAATTCGAATGGTTCAGTCTTGGTAGTCTGACTATTAATTCCGCGGTAGTTGATCATTTTAATCTTTCTCTTGAACCGGCCTGGTAAACAAAAACTCCTGTTTTTTCTGCACGAAATTCCTAACAAAAATTGTAATTCTTTGATTTGCGCTTAAAATTGATGCGTTTTTTTATTGTTAATTGTTTGGAGAAGTGAAAATGAAAAAGATTTCTTTGTTTATGCTTATGATTTTCGGAGTGTTTATGTTGTTTGCTCAGGAAGCGCAGAAAGAAGAACCCAAAAACGAAGAGGTAAAGGCCGAGGCGGCTGCAGAGGCGCAACCTGCCGAAGCTGCTCCTGAAACCGCGCAGCCTGCGGAACAGCAGAATGCTGAAGCTCAACCGGCTGAAGCACCGGCTCAGGAAGAACAGAAACCGGCGGAACCGGAAACCCCGGCTCAGGAAGAGCAAAAACCTGAGGAAACGCCCGCTCAGGCAGAACCGGAAACCCCGGCTCAGGCAGAACCTGAAGCAGTAAATGAGCCGCATCCGTATGTCAACGTCTACAGCAAACCGGAGAAAGTAAAATATTACAGACCTTATCTTGGCGCAGGAGTACCGCTTATCGTGATTGGTTCGGTTTCTTTCATGATTATGATGCCGGCTATGGGAACTATGGCTTTTGCCGCTTCCGATGCTTGTGAAGGCAAGGACTGGGATTTCTGCGAGGAACTTCACGAAAACAACAAGAAACATCACGGCGCATGGACGGCAGGTTCGGTTCTTACCGGAGTTCTTGGTGCCGGCATGATTGCGGTCGGATCGTGGCTTACAAGCATTGAAAAGCCGAAGAATATGCCCGTTGAAGTCAGCGGATTTTCAATTCTTCCGTCCAACAAAGGAATGTTTGCGTCTCTTGGTTTGAAGTTCTAACTTTCCGATAACGCGCCGCACGGCGTTTCTTCCCTTAAATTGACAATTCAGGCAACATCTTTAAAATAACGCGCTTATGTTTTTTTGAGGAGAAAAATATGGGAAAAACAGTCATTGAAAAGATTTTTTACAATCATCTGATTGACAAAAACGAGCCTGTTACACCGGGTTCGATCGTCTGGATAAACATTGACTACAAAAGTGCACGTGATTTCGGCGGCGCAAACGTTGTCAACAACCTTGAAAGCAAGTTTTCTGGCTCTTTGATTGCCGATAAAGAGCGCACGATGTTCACCTTTGACTGTGTCGCTCCGGCAAAAACTATCCCTTATGCCGTAAACCAGCAGAGATGCAGGGTCTTCGCGAGAAAGGAAGGACTTAAGGTCTATGATGTCGATTCGGGAATTGGTTCACACATCCTCATCGACGAATATGCAAAGCCGGGAATGACGATCGTCAGCACCGACAGCCACTTCAACATCATGGGGGCGATAAGCTGTTTCGGTCAGGGAATGGGAGATGTCGATATTTCCTACATCTGGAAGACCGGTCGTACCTGGTTCGAAGTGCCGCAGAGTGTAAAACTTACCCTCAAGGGAACGAGAAAACCCGGCATAAAAGCGAAGGACATCGTTCTTTTCATGCTCAAAAAGTTCGGTTCGCGCACTTTTCTCGGTCAGGTCGTCGAGCTTTACGGAGAAGAAGCGGCGAAACTTACTCTTGACGAGAGAGTGACTATTGCCAGCATGGGAACAGAAATGGGCGTCATTTCGATAATGATCCCGACAACGGGGCTTGAAGGTTTCGAGGAAATCAAGGCCGACACGTATGCAAATTATGCTGCTGAATACGAGCTTGACCTTGATGCTCTCACCGAGCCGCAGGTCGCTGCTCCGCCGCATCCGCACAATGTGCACAATGTCAGCGAATTTGCAGGAAAAGCGGTCGATACAGTCTTCATCGGAAGCTGCACGAACGGCAGGATCTCCGATTTTGAAGACGTTGCAAAGATAGTCAAAGGCAAGAAGATCAAAACGAACGGATATATAGTTCCCTCGTCACGCAGGATCTACGGTGAACTTATGAAATCGGGCATTCTCGAGATACTTTT
Source organism: uncultured Spirochaetales bacterium (assembly GCA_902780365.1). Taxonomy (GTDB): domain Bacteria; phylum UBP6; class UBA1177; order UBA1177; family UBA1177; genus UBA1177. The sequence goes on along the minus strand of CACZFE010000052.1, from coordinate 5,123 downwards.
CGATGCAGGTTTCGTAATCGCAAACCCAGGCTGCGGCGGCTGTGCTTCAGGTCAGATCGGAATGACTGGTGACGGAGAAGTCATCGTTTCGACTTCAAACCGCAACTTCAAAGGTAAGCAGGGAAACGGCGAAGTTCACCTGGCTAGTCCTGCGACTGCGGCATATTCGGCATTGAAAGGGGAGATCTGTGGATTCTGAGAATTTGCTTTCAGTCCTCTTTGTTCTGGATTCGGCTCCGCAAAGCGGCGCGTCTCTTGCGTTTTTCAACAGTTTTATCGAGCAGTTGATTGACTGTATGGCCAAAAACATTGCTCTCACGGTTTTTTATCCCGAATTTTCCGACAGGGAAGAGCATTTTTCTCTCAGCATAACACAGTTCCCTTCATACCGCAGGGCTGTGACGTACATTCCGACGCGTCTTGATTCTTTCAGAGAAACTTATCTCAATGAAAAAATGGACGATGTCTTCACTTTTATCCTGAAAGACGAACACTTCGACCTTATTCACATCTGGAGTTTGAAAAACCACTCTTTCAACTATCCTTCGATTGCGAAGGAGCGCGGAATTCCGGTCGTATGTACTCTTTGTGACGGGTTCCTTTTTTCAAATTCGCTTTTTGATAAAGGTTTCGGGGAAGATTCCGGAAAGGTGAGGGTTTCCAACTTTGTCAACTCTTCGGTAACTTCTTTTTTAAAGACGTTTGTCGCTATGCTTAAACCTGAACACCACTCATGCTGGTTTGAAAATGTCGGAAGATACAGCCGTTACTACAACCGTGTCATGAACAGCGGAGTAGAGTCCGATGTCCTGGATGAAAGAGCGGAAATGTCCGACGAGGCTGTTGCTCTGTGCGACAAGTTCGTGCTTTTTTCAGAGCTTGAGTACAACCTTTTTTACCGTCCGCTTATTCCGGAAAACAAGGTCGTTTTCATGGAGCAGGGCATTTCCAAAGAGCTTGATTTCTGGAACCGTCCTTTTGAAATCGAAGGGGCGGTAAAATTCTGTTTTATGGGTGAAATTCTGCCGGAAGAGGGAATTTTAGAGCTTGTAGAGGCTTTCGACATCCTTTTTGAGGAAGGTTACCGCAACGAGCTTCATGTTTACGGTGAAACACACGAAAATTCGCCCTACTTCAGCAGATTGAAACAGCATGTCAAAAGCCCTGACATATTTTTCCACGGTTCGATTCAGGGCGGAAGGATAAACGCGGTTCTGAACACCGCCGACGTTCTGATCGTTCCTGCAAAATGGACCCGCAACGACACATTTCTTGTGAACAATGCGATTTCCGAAAGAAAGGCTCTCATTGTTTCTGGTAAAAATGCCCTTGCAGAAAAGGTCAGAAGGTCGGGGAGGGGGTTGATTCTTGATGAAGTGACTCCGCGAGCGATAGCTGACGCTGTTTCCGAGCTTGAGCGCAACAGAAAGAGGCTTTACTATTTTATGCGTGTTACCGATGATTTCAGAGTTCCCGATATAAGTGAAAACTGCTCGTTTCTGACTTCGCTTTACGGGGAACTTGCGAAAAACGATAAAGAACCCGATTCGCTTTTACTGGCAAAAAGACTGAACAGAAGAAGAAAAGAGAGGCAACGTGGATAATTTGAAAAACAACCCCAATTTTACACCGGCTCTGATAGTAAAACTTATACTTGCACTTGTTTTTTTGCTTACGGCAGCTTTTGTTAGCGGAGTCGTCATAGGAAAAAACGGCAGACGCAATATCGACAGGACAAGTTCCGACGAGGAAGGAATCAACGAGACTCTATCCGTCTGTATTTCCAATGCGGATGAGTACCGCGAGAAATATCTGAAACTCAGGGATGCTGCGAGGGAAAAAGGGCTTGTAGATGAAAACGATGTTGTCAATACAAAGGTGATTTGTAAACCGGAAACGAAGCCCGCGGAAAAATCCGTTGAACCGGAACCAGAACCTGTTGAAGAAACACAGAAAGCGGAAACCGTTGAACAAAAAACCGCAGAGACTGCCTCCGAGACGCCTCGGCAGGAAGAGCCGAAACCTGAAGAAAAACCCGTAGAGACGAAATCTGAGGAAAAACCCGTAGAGACGAAACCAGTACAGACGTTTCATGAAACGTCTCTACAAAAAGAATCTGAACCTGCGAAAAAATCCGCTGAGCAAAAACCGGAGAAAGCTAAGACGATCGACGAGATTCTGAGCGGAAAAAAGGCCGAACCGAAGAAAGGCGTGGATACGAAATGTCGTTTTTCCATCCAGCTTGCCTTTCTGGACAGTGCTGAACAGGTCAAAGCATCGAAGAAAGAGTTCAAGTCTTTGAAACTCAGGGTCGTTGACGGAGAAAGCAAAGGCAAAAAGTGGTATAAAGTAAGAACCGGCTGTTTTGACTCGCGTGAAGCGGCTGAATCGGAACTTGTCAAAGTCAAAAAAATAAAAAAGGATGCGTTTATAGTCTCTGAATAATAATTTTAAGGAGGAAATCATGGCAATCATCAAAGGAAAGGTTTTTGTTTACGGACACGATGTGAACACGGATGTCATTTTCCCTGGAAAATACACCTACACTGTCACTGATCCGAAAGAGATAGCTTCTCATGCTCTTGAAGACGAAGATCCGGATTTTATTAAGGAAGTCAAACCCGGAGACATCATTGTAGCCGGCAAAAATTTCGGCTGCGGCTCTTCGAGAGAGCAGGCTGCGTTCTGCTTCAAATACTTGGGAATGGGTGCCGTAATCGCCGAGTCATACAGCAGGATCTACTTCAGGAACTGCATCAACGCAGGACTTCCGGCTCTTGAAATCAAAAATCTTCTCGGCAAAGTCAAAAGAGGAGATATTGTTGAAATCAACACCGAAACCGGAACGGTTCTTCTTCCTGACGGTTCGACCGTAACATTCCCGCCGCTTCCTCCGGAAGTAGATGAAATCATGCAGAAAGGTGGTCTTGACGAATACATCAAAGCAAAACTCGCTGCGAAAAATAATTAAACGGTATTTCCGCCGCTGAATAACGGTCGCCGCTCTCGAAATATCGAAATTACGAAATATCGACACAAATTGGCGGCGGAACAAGGTGAGACGTTTCGGAAACGTCTCTACAGACTTAATGATTTTCTCGGTTTTTCAGGTCTGGGATTGTCTGAAGTCGCAGTGAAATCAAAATTTATTTCGACCTCATCTTCGCTGTCGCCTTTAGGAAAAATGGTGTCCTCGAGTTTTTCGACAGCGCAGTTGATCACATATTTGTCGGTGAAAGTGTTGTTTCTGAGTTTTATGTCATAGACCTCTCCGTCAGCCGAAAGCATGAATTTTAGCGTGAATTTTCCCTGCAGTTGCGGATTTTTGGCTCTGCGCGCATCAAAACAGTCCCTGAATTTTTTCATTTTTGCGAGAGAGGTTATCGTTTTGGAGCGCAGATCGTTCATGTGGCCGTGTTTTTCTTCGTGTTTTTTGATTTTTTCTTTTGTTACTTTGTAAGAAAGAGAGAATGTTGCTTCGCGCGGATTTCCCGGTCGGACACCGATCATTTCCATCTCTTTTTTGATGCATTTGGCGATTTTCGCCGCGTTTTTTGACTTCATTTTCGCGATTTCAATCATCTCGAAGAAGCCTTCGTCGTCGATTTCGAGATCAAAGTCGATGTTCATGTTTTCCGCTTCGCCGATTTTTACCGTGGCCTGGTAGCAGGTAATAAAATCTTCGTCCAGAAGCTTCATTTTCCGGGCGACTTCCTTGTCTTTTGAGTATCCGAAAATTTTAAGAGTCTCGCCGCCTTCCATTTCGGCAAAACCTATTTCGGAGTTGTCTCCTTTTTTTGACGGTCCATTGGAGGAACCTTTGCCCGAAGAACATGAAGCGAGCATAACGATGGTAATTAGTGTAATAAATAATAAGCGTTGCAAGTTTAACCTCTTGTGATTTTCATAAGTTCGCTGATTGAGTTAAAAATCGGAGCTCCGGTGTTTCTTAATATTTCTGCGGTGTTGTGACCTCGAGAAACAAGGGCGACATCGCACCCGATAGCCTTTGCAGTTTCGTAGTCGTGGCATGTGTCGCCGACAAAAAGTATCTCTTTTTCGGAATATCCCGATTTTTCAAGGATTTTTTTGCAAAGGTGGGTCTTTCCTTCGGCGTAATTGTTTTCGATTCCTTCGATGAAGCGGAAATAGTTAGAGATTCTCAGCATTTCGACATGTTTGTTGAGTGTTTGGTGTTCCATTGCCGAGAATATTCCTGTCTCTATGCCAGCTTTTTTGAGTTCTTCAAGCGAAGGTATGACATCGGGAAAAAGTTTTACTTTGTCGATATCTGAAATATAGAGATTCCCGAATTCCTTTGCGATTTCGTCCCATTCGCTCATGTCGAGCCCGAGCTCTTTATAGAAAATTGAAACTGGAAAACAAAAATTTTCTTTGTAATATTCAATTGTTATCGGTTTGATTCCGCGCTTTTCCAAAACGCCGTTTATCGCGTTGAGGTTGAGCCAGACATCATCGATGAGAGTCCCGTTCCAGTCGAAAATCACCATTTTTTTGGAGTAGACCATTTTTTACTCCACGGAATAGCTTATGAGTTCCGTAGTTGTCTGCGGAATCATTTTGTTTTCACGGACATCCTCAAGGACCGTTACGATCTTTACGATACCTACTTTCAATGCAAAGTAATGGTATGAATGAAGCACTTTTTTGCCGGGAAGTTCAACGTAAGTGTGAACTTTTATTGTTCCTTCGAATGTTCCTGCCGGAACGGTGACAGTCTCGTCAACGCCTTCTGTTTTTCTGATTTCACGGGTTTTCTGCTTGATTATGGTGATCCAGGACTCTCTCTGAAGCGGGAACATCAGGATATATCTCTCGGCATCACGTATTCCGTGGCGGTCGGTCTTGAGTTTTCCGCCTTTGTTGTCGAGGAACCAGTCTCCGTCAGTTCCGACAATGCTGACTTCGGTTTCGCCGGACTGTCCGAAGTAATTTACTTTGTATTTCCAGCTGTTGCCGACTGCGAGCGGAAGGTAGCGGTCAGCCGATTCCTTGTAGTCGGAAAGGTAGTATTTTTCATCTTTCTTTTTGTCTGTGCTGCCGCATGAAACCGCGAAAACCGCAATAAAAACCAATAAAACCAGAAGTGCTTTTTTCATAAT
>CACZFE010000051.1 GCA_902780365.1 uncultured Spirochaetales bacterium | reverse complement strand
GCCTGTAATGGCAATTCCCAGTGTTGTAGCAGTCAGTTTCATTGAGTATCGCAAGAGTATCGACCGTCGAAGCCTCGTTCAGAATACAGTTGAGTCCCGTTGCATTAAATCCCGCTTCGCAAGTGCAGACCTCCGCGCCGCTCACGACCGAACATACACCGTGACCGCTGCAAGTAACGCCGTTACAGCCTAAAATACAATCCAAACCGTCAGCAATATATCCTTCATCGCATACACACCATTCATTTTCGCCGTCTTCATGACATTCGCCGTGACCCGAGCAAGTCACATCTTCGCAGAGGTCTTCTCCCCAGTCAGCAAAGAGGGAAACAAAAGAGAAAAACATAACCTGAAACAGGAACAATTTCTTCATGGCGGCCTCCGAAATAAAAATGAATAAAAAACATTGAATTATATTTGATTTTTTGAAACAGGCAAATGAAAAAGAATATACTTTCTGTAAATAATCTATAAAAAAACAAAATAAAGACAATGCTTACATCGACATAAAATAAAATTGAAAGCCTTAAATATTTTAAATATATTCCGGTGTCTTAACAGTGATATTCACAGGTGAAAAATGAAATACTTTCTGGGACTTGATTTAGGCTCGGTAAGCCTTGACTGCATTATTCTGAATGATGAGAAAAATATAATTTACCAAAGTTACCGCAGGACAAACGGCCGTCCGATGCAGGCTGCGGCGGAACTTTTCAATGAGATTTCGGAAAAATTCACGGAATTTGAGTTTGCAGGTGTCTGCGTAACGGGTTCCGGCAAGGAACTCATCGCGAACCAGCTTTCTTTCGATGTCACAAACGAGATCATAGCCCACGCGACTGCGGCATGGACACTTTATCCCGACACAAAATACATCATCGAAATAGGCGGTCAGGATTCAAAATTCATAACGATCGGAACTGACAAAAACGGCAGGCATTTTCTCGAAGACCACGCTTTCAACGAGCTCTGCGCAGCGGGAACAGGCGCATTCCTCGACCAGCAGGCGCAGCGGCTGGGGCTTACGACAGAAGAACTCGGAAATATCGCTTTTGCGGCAAAAAACGTGCCGAGTGTAGCGGGAAGATGCTCCGTTTTCGCGAAATCAGACATGATCCACCTGCAGCAGAAAGGAGTTCCGAAAGATGAAATAGCGGCTGGACTATGCTTTTCCCTTGCAAGGAACTATCTTTCGGCTTTATGCCGTGGCAAACTGCCTCATCCGCCTATACTTTTCCAGGGTGGAGTCGCCGCAAACAAAGGTGTGGCACGCGCGTTCCGCGAAATTTTAGGACTCAACGAAAAAGAACTCAAAATCCCGGAATATTTCGGTGAAATGGGGGCGATCGGTGCAGCTTTGATTGCTTCCGAAGGAGAATCGAAAAAAATTTTCCTTTCAGAAATAACAAAAAATTTTTCCGTTGCTTTCGATTTTATTGAAGAGAGTGATTTAGAGCCTCTGAAAGCTGAAGAAATACCGCAGAGTATAGAAAATATGGGACGAAGTGAGGATTTATCGGAACTTTTTTTAGGCATAGATGTCGGTTCCGTCAGCACGAAAGGGGCTCTGATCGATAAAAACAGGAATGTCATTGCAAGTGCATACCTTCCGACTGCCGGAAAACCGCTCGAAGCTGTTGAAAAAGTTGTTGCCGAAATTACTGTGAAAGCTCCTATCCATACACCTTTCACGGCAGTTGCGGCAACAGGTTCCGGAAGAATTTTAGCGGCAAAATATTTGAAGACAGATCTCACGATCGACGAAATTTCGGCGCAGTCGGTTTCATGCGGATATTTTTTCCCTGAATGCGACACGATCATCGAAATAGGCGGACAGGATTCAAAATTCATAAAAATGGAGAAGGGCGCGATAAGCAATTTCAAGATGAACAGAGCCTGCGCCGCGGGAACCGGTTCCTTTCTTGAAGAACAGTCGAACCGCCTTAAAATCAGCATAAAAGAGGAGTTCGCAGACCTCGCCTTCAAATCTGTTCACCCTGTAAAACTTGGAAGCAGATGCACCGTTTTCATGGATTCAGACCTTGTCCACCATTTGCAGAGAGGCGCTAAAACAGAGGATCTGTGCGCCGGGCTTGCCTATGCGACATGCGAAAACTACATCGAAAAAGTGGCAGGCTCCTCAAAATTCGGCAAAAATGTCGTTTTTCAGGGCGGAGTCGCAAAAAACAGGGCGGTAGGAGCCGTTTTTGAAAAACTTTTAAAAACAAAAATCAAGATCCACCCCTACCCCGAAATTTCAGGGGCGATAGGTGCCGCATTCTTTGCTATGGAAGAGCATTTCTCACCTGAAAAAGAAGAATCAAAGGCCCGTCCTGTAAACGGTTTTGAAATCCGCAACGAACTTCTTCTTTCATATCTCAAGGAATATGACGTAAACCCGCAGACCCCTGACTGCAAAGGGGTGATAGCGATGCCGTTCGCACTGAACCTGAAGGAATTCCTTCCTTTCTGGGCGGCATTTTTCGGCGAACTCAACTATGAACTCCATCTCTCGCCCGAAACAAATTCCGAAATCGTTCAGGCAGGCCTGATCCACGTTCCGGCGGAATTCTGCTATCCGATGAAAGTCCTTTTCGGACACGTAAAAGACCTTTTGGATAAAGGCTATAAGCGGATCTTTATCCCGCACATGCAGTTTTTCGAGCCGCCGAAAAAAAGGCTGCAGTATGCCTGCCCCTACACTCAGGCAGTGCCTTATATCGTCAAAGAGAACATGAATTGCGACGCTGAAATAATGACTTTGAAATATCCGGTCGAGGGAGAGGAAAATTTCTGGATCGAAGAAACGGCGAAAACGCTCGGGCTTACTTTTGAAGAGATCGACAGTGCCTTTGTTAAAGCGCGTGCGGCACAGCGCGAGTTCGCGAACAGATGCATTGAAAAAGGAAAAGAGATAATTGGAAAGATCGAGCGCGAAAACAGCCGCGGAGTAGTTCTTTTAGGGCGTCCCTACAACACGGGAGACCGCCACATCAACCTGAATATCGCCGAAAGACTGACCAGTCTGGGGATTTCGGTGATCCCGGCAGATTTCCTGCCTCTTGAAACCGAAGAACTTCCGCATATCTGGGACAGAGTCCGCTGGGGTTACGGCAGAAAACTCGTGAAAGCGGCGCGTATCCTCAAAAAACACAAAAATTTAGGAGGAGTCATCGTCACGAATTTCGGCTGCGGTCCTGACGCTTTCATCGACCAGTATCTTGAATACGAACTTTCCGACACACCGCATCTTGTCCTCGAATTTGACGACCACCGCGCCGAAGCAGGCCTTGTGACGAGGCTTGAAGCCTTCTCGCGCAACTTCAGAATTGCCGAAAAAGAACGTTCTGTCGTTGAAGGGATCGACCCTGGGAAACCGAAGATCCCGCTTCGCGAATACACTTACTACATCCCGAGTTTCATGGATCACGCCCTGGCGATAAGCGGCGCGCTCAAGGCAAGCGGCTGCAAAGTCGTTTTACTTCCGCCGACAGATGACGAAAGCTGGGAACTCGGACTCAAATATGCCTACGGAAGAGAGTGTCACCCCTTCATTTCGTTTGTAGGGGACCTGCTCAAAGCGGCGAAACGCCCTGATTTTATTCCGGAAAAAGCATGCTATTTCGGCCCTTCCTATTTCGGAGCGTGCCTTCTTCCGCAGTATATCATCGCGATGCACCTTGTTCTGAAGCGGCTGGGGCTCGGTGAAGTCACGATCATGAATATCACCGATGAAACCAACATGAAGGAACTGGGCCCCAAGTATCTTGCGAGAATGGCTCTCGGGATCTATGCGATCGACCGTTTTTTCAAGTGGAAAACAGAGATCTCGCCATACGAAGCCGAAGCCGGCGGAGTTGAAAAAGTCTACCGCGAAGTTCTTTCAGGGATCGAGAAAGGGCTTGAAACCGGCGGATTTTTCAAAGCAATTAAACGCGGCGTCAAGGCAATGAAATCGATAAAACTGACTCCTGATAACGGCACGAGACCCAAAATCGGCGTCGTCGGTGATGTTTACACCAGGATAAATGCCCACTCGAACGGAAAACTCTTTGAAAACCTCAAGAACATGGGCTTTGAAGTATGGTCGTCGTGCTCAATGATCGACCTCACTTTCATGGCTCTCGAACTCAAATCGGACGACTTTCTGAAAGAAGGCAAAAAAGTAAAAAGTTTCCTCGCGAAAGGGACTTTCCCGGCAGTGAAAATTTGCCGTTATCTCATTGACAGATACTTCCCCGACACGATCAGAACTCCGCAGGAGCGCGACCTCAATTTCATAAAAAAGACAGTCGGAAAGCACATCGACATCACGATTGACCGCGCTCTCACCCTGAATTTAAGCCGCATCGGAGAACTTCACGAAGCCGCGTCCGACGGCATTTTGAATGTCATGTGCCACAACTGCATGCTCGGCACCGTGACAGAATCGCTCACCTCGACTTTGAGAAAGGATACCGACGACACACCAATCTGCACACTTGTTTACGAAGGTCTGAAATCGACTCACAACAAAAACCGCCTCGAAGCTTTCGCCCATCAGGTAAAACAAAAAATTGGGAAAACGTGAAGTAAACAAATTAAAAACTTGCCGTTATTTCAACAAACAATATACTTCACCGATTGAACTGACGGAGGTCTTATGAAAAATTTAAAAATCTGCACGGCTATCAGAAACAAGGATTTTGAAGATGAAATCATTAAAATCATCCAGGATTCCGGATGGGTGCATTCATACGTGAACATCGACGACATCGTGAACGAACACAGGTCTGCGCATCAGGTCTTCATCATCGAAGACAACTACTCGCAGATCCTGAACCTGATCGAATTCCACAATTCGTGTCAGCTCAATTTCATTCCGGTAGTCGTCCTTTCGACACCCGAATCGAAGTGCAAAGAGTGGATAAAAGGAGTCAAATTCCCCGATAAATATTTTCACTGCGGACTTATGAACTTCAGAATGATAGCAGTTCAGACGATCAACACGATGTCAGCAATGGCGGAGGCTCACAGAAACCTCGTCGTAAAAAAATTCAGAGAGACGACATCTGCCATATTCAAAAAATCGGCTCTTGATTTCAGAACTTTTTTGTCAGAGGCGCTTGATATGAGCCTCGATATGCTTTACGCCGAAAGAGGTTCTATCATGCTGCTCAACGAAAAAGGCAACCTGGTCGTAGAAGCGGCTACGAAAAAAGCCATCATCGGCCTTGAGATCCCGCCTTCAAACGACAATGTCGCATGGACAGTCATCAACACGGCAAAACCTGTTTTCGTTGAAAACATCGACAACGACCCGAGATTTAAAAAGTCGGGTTCGGGCTATGCGAAAGACTACTTCATGTCACTCCCGATATTCCTCAACAAAAAAATCGCCGGCGTTTTCAACCTTTCCGATAAAATGGTTTCGCTGCTTTTCGATAACAACGACTACGAAAAAGCAAACGAGCTTCTCACTGTCCTTGAACCATATCTCTACATCAACAAACTGGCGAACTACATAAGATCTCTGAGAAATCAATAGCGGCAATGTCCAAAAACCCGTTGATTCTGAAAATCGTATCAGTTGTCATTTACCTCACTGCCTTTGTCTCTGTATGCCTTTTCGTGAACACGCAGATGAATAAATACAATTATTTCATCTATCTTTACGGTGAATCGACAGCTCCCGGCTCGAAGGCTTTAGTCAAGGTCCTTTCGCGTGACGGAGAACTTGTCTCGAATCCGGTCGTCTATATCAACGGAATGAAACAACTCTCGTCGCTCATCGACCTTCGTCCCGACATGAAGGAGATAAAGGTCGTTTTCGGCACTACCGAAGCGGCTTTCCCGCTGAAATACAAAAATATCGCGGATTACCAGTTTATTCCGCAGAAAAAGCTCCGTCCTACGAAAATGGAAGCGGATAAAGTGAAAATCGTGAATATAGGGAACAGAAAGATTTTTCTTCTTCCCGAAAATTTCAGAGCTGTTTCGGAATTTGAGACAAATATAGGCCTCTATTGCACCGAAAACGACAAACCTTGCGCCGATACTTCGATATTCCTTGACGGTTCGCAGCAGGAACTAAAAAACGGATTTATGAAATTCACGACAGTTTTCGGCAAAGACCAGGGAGTGAATGTCTCGTTTGAAAACGGCGACAACGGCTACATTCCCGTTCCTTACCCTGGAAAGATGTTCAAATTCTACAAAACGCAGGATTCGCTCACACTCGCCTCTCTCAGCGACACCAGAAACGTCCACATCGACTGTTTCAACGAGGGAAAATGGATAGGAACCGACATAGTTTCGGTGGGATACGAAGGGCTCGTCCTGCCTGAACCATACTCCCGCTGCGACACAGTGCAGGCAAGCATGAACTCGGCTTCTCCGGGAACAATGTTCGCAGTTATTTCAAGCGTGAAAAATCTGCAGGGAAATATCGATGACCCCTACTTCGCCCCGCTCGCGAAAGCTCTTCCGGAATTTTCACCCATGGCACAGAGATTCTTCGTCACCTCCTACAATTCTTCCTTTTTCCAGCCGCTCTCAATGATCTTTTCAGGCGAAAAACTTGAGAAAGAGTTCAATGCGGCGCGTGAGAAGGAGCTTTTGGCATACCGCATAATGCTGATAATCTCTTCGATCCTCGGTTTCTCTCTCTTTGCTTATATCATGTTCAAAAACATCAGGGTCGTCGAGGACGAAGACGGCGAAGTGATCTCGAACTCACTTGCGAAACAGCGGGCAATCGCGATCTGCGCGCTTACGTTTTTCGCGCTTTTTATACTCGGTTTACTCTATTTTCTTAACAATCTGGCATAACGGATCATGGGAATAATCAGACAACTTTCAGAGACCATAATCAACAAAATAGCGGCCGGCGAAGTGGTCGAAAGACCTGCGTCGATAGTAAAGGAACTCATCGAAAACAGCATCGACGCCGGCGCAAAGAACATTGAAATAGAAATCGAAGGCGGCGGCAAAAAACATATTCTTGTCCGCGATGACGGCTGCGGAATGTGCGAAGACGACCTTTTCATGGCGCTTGAAAGCCACGCTACGAGCAAACTTTCGAAGATCGAGGACTTGGAAGATATCGCAACGATGGGTTTCAGAGGCGAGGCAGTCCCTTCGATAGCGGCGGTAACGAAATTTTCGATCTCAAGCGCACAGAAAAACGGCGACGGATTCAAGATCCAGACAAAAAACAGTTCCATTGTGAAAAACATCCCCGTCTCGATGCCGAAAGGAACCGAAATAGTTGCCGATGACATATTCTTCAACGTTTCAGCGCGAAGAAAATTCCTGAAAGAAGACAAGACCGAATACGCGAAGATCCGAGAGATCGTCACGAATTTCGCTGTCGCATATCACAACATAGCCTTTTCGCTGAAAAGCGATTCCAGAAGCGTTTTCAGCTACGCAGCGGCAAATTCCAGGCTTGAAAGGATATCCTCCGTCTGGAAAATATCGAAAGAACTCATCGGTTCAGCCGAGGCGACGCATCAGGATCTGGTCTCGATCCACGCTTTCGTTCCGAGTCCGCTCGAAACCGTTCCAGGACACTCCGTGATCACGGTAAACGGCAGGATAGTCTCAGACCGCGCGGTCAATTCTGCTGTTTTCGGCACTTTCAGAGAGGCGGTCGGCGGCGAATTCAAGTCACCTGTCATGCTTTTTATAAATACAGATCCGCACTTTGTCGATGTCAATGTCCATCCTGCGAAACTTGAAGTTCGTTTCCTCAACACCGCGCTTGTGACCTCGCTTATCCGCGAAGCGATCCTCGCGGCTCTGCAAAACATAAGAGAGAAAGAAAAAAGCGGAACAAAAACTGAAGTCGAAAGTGAGCAAAAGGTCTTTCCGAAAGAGGTTTTACAGGAAGCGGCAAAAACAGAACCGGCCGAAAACACGTCAAAACCCGCTTTTAATGCCGCACTCTCAAAAAACGACGGTCTGATCCATGGCAAAATCCCTGCAAAAGCTACTTCTCATGCAGGTTTCAGCCGGAATACCCGCGAGTTTGAGCCGAAAAATTACGTAAACCCGTTCAAAATCAGAGAGAACGAACCGATATACACTCCGACGGAGCCTGAAACGGAAATCCAGGAACTGACATACATTCCCGAACCCGAGCACGGGAACCTTTTCGGAATGAAGATCCGTGACTACAAAAAGATCGGTGTTGTTTTTGGAGTTTATCTTGTCCTTGAAATGAAGGACAAAATCATCTTTCTTGACCAGCACGCGGCTCACGAAAGGATAACCTACACAAGGCTGAAAAACGCGCTCGCTCTAAACAACGGGCTTTCGCAGGAGCTGATCTCACCCCTTCTTATCAGGCTTTCCCCGACAGAAGCAGCGACTCTTGAGGAAAACAAAGACAAATTCAGAAAAGCAGGCTTTCTAATCGACCTTTTCGACGAAAGCACAGCAGCATTGAGAGCTACTCCGGCGCTCGGTTTCGAGACAGACTGGGAAAAAGTCGTAAAGGAGATCCTCGGCGAATTTTCAGAATATGCAGGCTCTCAGGAAATGGAACAGTTTTTTGTTTCGCACCTCTCCCAGACCGCATGCAAAGCCTCGGTGAGACGCAACGATCTCCTTGCCGACGAGGAAATAGATGCCCTTATCGACGCGGTCAACAAAAGCGATTTCCTCTCGTGCCCTCACGGCCGTCCTTTCTTCTTCACGATAACTAAAAACGAATTCGAGAAAAAAGTGCAGAGACGATGACGCTTATATTCATTTTAGGCCCGACAGCATCAGGAAAGACCAGCCTTTCAGTCGAACTTGCAAAAAAACTGAACGGAGAGATCATCGGAGCCGATTCGGTTCAGATCTACAAAGATTTAGTGATCGGCTCGGCCGCTCCGACAAAAGAGGAAATGCAGGGGATCCCGCATCACCTCATCGGAACAAGGGATCTCAAAGACGAGATAAGCGCTGGGATCTACATTTCTTCAGCACTTCCGATAATCGACAAAATAGAAAAATCGGGAAAAACTCCGATAGTCGTCGGCGGCACGAATTTCTATGTCGACGCTCTGATAAACGGGCTTTCGCCTGTCCCCGCGGCGGATGAAGAGACTATGCGCCTTTGGGAAGAAAACTTCGGCCGCTTTTCGACTGAAGAACTTTTCACTGAACTTCAGGAAACCGATCCTGAATGGGCGGCAAAAATATCCTCTCCCAACGACAGACAGCGGATAAAACGCGGCCTTTTCGTGGCGAAAACTACCGGAAAGAGTCTCTCAGAATGGAACAAAACGGGGCGGATCAACGCTTATAAAGGCAATTTCCTCGCTATCGGGATCGAAATGGAGCGCGAAAAACTTTACGAAAGAATAAATCTCCGCACAAAAACCATGCTCGAATCAGGACTTATCGAAGAAGTCCGCAGAGTAAACAAAAAAGGGTTCAGTTCCGAAAACTGCAAATCACTTGCTTCGATCGGTTACATCGAGACAGAGCGCTACCTTAAAGGCGAGATCACGTCAATCGAAGAACTTCAGGAACTTATTGCGCAGAATACAAGGCATCTGGCGAAAAGACAGCTGACATGGCTTAGAAACCGTGACTATGTCGTCTGGAAAGATCCTGAAGAAATCCTGGAATTAACTATTAGTTGAATCTCTGAAACCTGCCAGTCGCGAACGACAGCGAAGTCTCTCTTAACATTGAGTTCATAGTTGAAAGCAACGTATTTGTAAACGTTGAAGTCAAGTCTGAAACGAGTCTCGAACTGAAGAGCGTCTCCCCATTTGAATTCGTCTTCCGGATTCTCTTTGTAGTTATCTTTCGTATCATCCGGCATATAGAAAGGCATAACGACTTTCGCCGTAAGGTCATAAGCAACAACTCTGTTTTTAAGGAAACCGTTAAGGCTAAGACCTGCTTCACCGCCGATTTCGTAAACGTTGTTGAGTCCTTTGAAATCAAGTTCTGCGGTGTCGTCATCGTCAGCAAGAACGATGGTGTCGCCTACAAAAACTTCTCTGCCTGCAAGACCGGCATAAACTTCGAGGTTAGCTTCTTCCTGTTCAACCGGACGAACGAAAATACCGGTTCCTTCGGTAAGGTAGAAAGGTTTGCCAGGTTCAGCCGTTTTGAATTTTCTTTTGCCTTTCACATTTCTCGACTCATCACCTTTTACAATGTAGTCGGTGTCTTCGTTCTGGTAGTCGTAACCAGGAAGGAAGTGGGTCTCAAGACCGGCTTTCAAGTAGTAACCTGCGATCTTGTGGAACATAAGGTTGTAACGGAAATCGAACTTGAAAAGGTCATTTGCGATTACCCAGCCGTCAAATGCCGGAGTGTAGCTTACGCCTTCTTTCCAGTTAAGGTCGGTAAGAACTTCGTGCATATCTTTTTTGTACTTGTAGTTGAAAACAATGTTTGCATCCAACTGGAAGTAGTGACCGTCAGCTTTTCCTGCAACCGAATGGTTGTGCATGTAGCTTGTTGAAAGCTGGGGTTTGAAGTAAATGAAGTGGTGCGGATCAGCGACCGGGGCTTCTTCAGCCGGAGCGTCGCATTTCGGGCAGTTGCAGTTGTCAGCAGGAGCTTCTGCAGTTGCGTCAGCTGCGGGAGCTTCTTCTTTTGCAGGTTCTTCCGCTTTAGCTTCTTCAGCTGGAGCCGCCTGTTCTGCAGGAGCTTCTTCTTTTGCGGGTTCTTCTGCCGGAGCAGCCTGTTCTGCAGCCGGAGCCTGTTCTGCCGGAGCAGCCTGTTCAGCTGCGGGCTGGTTTTCGTCAGCTTTCGGAGCTTCCTGTGCAGGAGCTTCCTGAGCTGTCAAAGAAACAAAAATAAAAATAAACGAAATCAAAAACATAAAGCGTTTCATCTTCTCCTCCTATAAAGAAAACAAAAAAAACAACGGCGGAAATATACACAAAAAAAATCTTTTTGCAAATTTTTTACTCAAATTTTCGTTAGGTTTGCAGATTTTTTATGAAATTATGCTTAATTTTGCATAATTATGATTGCGTTATATCAAACCGCATCCGATCAGAACAAGGGTGAATACAAACGAGAGAACTGTTGCCAAAAGCATTCTGATATCCATGGCCTGCCTCCTAAATAAAAAAAACAAACAAGCTGACTAAGCCGGCTTCTCTTATTTAGTTGCCTGACAGGACGATTTTTCTGATAAAAATTTCAAAAAAAATAAAAAAATCACTTAAATGATTGATTTTACAGAAGATTTTTGTTTAAACCGCACCGCTCAGGATCCACGTTCCTTTTTTGAGCCACTTTTCTGCGGCTGCGCGTATCATCTCAGGAGTGATGGAGTTTATGATTTCAAGTTGTCTGAGGTAAGTGCCGGCTTTTATTCCCAGAACTTCTTCGACAGCCATATTTTTCGCGTAGAAGCTGCTGCTCTGCAGAACTTTCGCAAAGTTGGTGGCGAGAGTGTTTTTGGTTTCGTTCAGGCGTTCTTCGACAAGTTTTCCGTTTCTGATCTCGTCGACCGCCTTCTCAAAGACCTCCTGGACCGCCTTGATTTTTTCGGGGCTTGTTATCGCGGCGAACATTTCTGCTCCGCCGACGGGAGTGTTCGTTCCGTAAAATGTGAAAGTGTAGACAAGGCCGCTTTTTTCCCTGAGTTCGGTGAAAAGAGGTGATCTTTCGCCGGTGAGATAACATTCGAGAAGCTGCATCGTCTCGAAATCCTTGTCGTAGTGCGTCGGGCCTCTGAAAATTTTCGTAATGTATGCCTGGTCTTTGCCTTTAAGCGGGATCTTTATCGTTTTTCCGCTCAAAGGTTTGGTGATACGCGCCGGGAATGCAAGCTGGCTTTTCCCTGATCTGAAGCCTGAAAGCAGGCTTTTTGCGGTTTCTGTGTCGGCGGCACCCGCGATAGAGATCGCGAAATCGTTTTTCTCCATAAAAATGTCGCGGACTTTTCTTGCGTCTTCAAGCGTCATCTTGGAAACCGCTTCTTCGGTCCCGTCGGAAGGATATTCCCACGGAGTTCCGGCAAAAAGTTCTTTGTAAGCCGCGGTTTTGATGTGGTATCCCGGATATTCCTTCATCATCGAGATATTCGAAAGGGCGTTCAAGCGCTCTTTTTCAAAGTCGTCCTCTTTGATTTTGTTGTTGAAAAATCTTTCGATGATACCTGTAGCTTCCTCGGTGAAGCTGTCGCGCGCCGTCCATTCGAGTCCGGCGTAGGAATTGCTGTTGAGGGGCTTTATCTTTATTCCGAATTTGTCGAGATAGCTGTTTGTCTCGTCAAAAGTCATGCCGTCGGCAGAAGCAAAAATAGAAGAGACCGCAAGTTTGAAAGAGCCGGGAAGCCCTTTCAGATCCATGGCCGCGCCGCCTTTTTTTAGGATGCAGCCGCTGATGAAAGGAGAAGCGTCAAGCTTTTTGACGAAACACTTCGTCCTGCCGTTTTTAATGATTTCGCGCTCTTTGTTTTTGTCATCGCCTTTTTCCTTTGGGAATTCGAACGAATTTATGTCGAAATTGCATCGCGGCGACTTCATGAAGCCTGTGAAAACCTTGTCGAAACCGAGCCATTCACGCTTGAAACTGTTCAGATCCTCGGCTGTGAGATGGAAAAGTTCGTAAAAATAATCTCTGTCGAGTTTTTCCGCGTCTTTGAAGAGAAGATAGCTTTTTCCCATGATCGCAGGGGTGTTTCCGAGCCCTTCGGAATTGAAAAATTCCTTGCTGAGGAGCACTTCTCGCGCTTTTGCGACCTGGCTCTGCGTGAAAACGAGGCTGTTCCAGATCTCAGCCCACTTTTCAAGACGGCGTTTTATGTTTGAAGCCGGCATCGCAAAAAGCTGAACGTAGGAAGAACTCATAACGCCGCATTCCACCGCCTCGACATAAGAATCGAAGATGTTACTTTCATAGACAAGGCTGTTGTAGAGGACGCCGCTATCCAGCCCGTAAGTTATTTCTGTTTGTGGCTTGTTTCGAACCGTTTTTCCCCTTTCCACGGAGTGAGTTTCCCCTTTTTCCATTCAGGATTCACATCAAGTTTCATCGAGGGTTTTCCGTCGTAGCCGCCTGCGATCACAAGATAAGGTGCATTGAAAACGCGGTTTTTCCAGAAGTCAGCGATTTCTTTTTTAGTCGCTTTTCCTACTGTGCTTTCCTCGCCTAAAATCTTCTGCCCGTAAATATGCGAGCTGTAAAGGTTGTGCATCAGGCTTTCGTGCAGAGAATCGGTCGGGTTGTCGTCATACATCGCCATTTCCTCGAGAACGACTTTTCTCTCCTCGTTGAAATCGGCGTCGCTGATTGTCAGAAAACTTTCGGCAAAAAGCTTTTCCATAAACGCGAGAACTTTGAGCGCGTATTTGCTCTGGATCGAAATTTCGAACACGATCACGTCGTTTGAAGTGTAGGCGTTGCTGCTTCCGCCCAAAGCCGAAACGAATTCAAAAATAGAAACACCGTCAACTTTGAGCTTGAACGCAAGATGCTCGCAGAAATGGGCAAAACCAAGCGTTTTATCGTCTTCGAGCGAGCTTCCGCCAGGAAAACAGAGAGTGATCTCAGTGTATGAAAAATCCTTTTTATACTCAATCACAGGAATTTTTTGAATCATTTCAACTCCTTGAAATATTTGGTGTTTTTTTATTTTTTAGAAATCTGTTACTTCGAATCCGGCGGGGATACTGGCTTTGAAATCCTTTTTGTCGAGAGCCGGATTGCGTTTGATGTCGCTGAAAGTGAACTGGGTCATGTTTTTCATCAAATCGATGATGATGACGCTGTCGATCTCGTTGTTGATCGCGGTTATGAAAATGTATTTTACCTGCTGGTTAGGCGTTTTCGGGGTGAGTTTGAGCATTTTCGAGCCGTCTTTTATCACCATTCCGGTCTTTTTCGCCTTTTCGATCGTACCGGTCGAATCACCGATCGTGAACTTTTTGCTGACTTCGTCGAGACCTTTGAGGAAAGCGAGGTATTCAGCCGCTTCATTCGACGATTTCTTGACCATGACATTCTTTTTCTCGAAGTTGATGATCGAGGTCTTTTCGGAATCGACTATGATCTGCTCGACCATTTTTCCGCCCATGAGAGCGTCCATTCTGATGTCCGACGGAGCAATAAACATCACAGTTCCGTTGTCGTGGCTCTTTTTTCCTGTCGCGTTCTGCGTCGTTACACGGTCGAACTTTGCAGAAAAACTTTTGAGATTGTTATACTGCCCTAAAATCGCTGCCGCTATGCTTTCGCCGTCATTTTTCGGCGCATCGGCTGCAAAAAGCGGAGAAAACGCAAAGAGCAGAACTAATAAAATTTTCACGAATTTCATCTTTACCTCCTATTTGTAAACTTTTTCGACCTGATCTTTGAACATGTTATATTCGACGAATCTGCGTGTAAGAGCCGAGAAACCGAAAAATCTGAGCGGTGCCGGACTTTCGATTTCGGTCATTACGTCGGCAGAAGCAAATCCGACAAACGGGACACCCTGCCCGATCGAAAGATAGAACGAAGTTTCGGGTTCAGTCTCAAGGCTGTCGTCCGCCCGCTTGATCACAACGGAAATATTTTCGTCTTCGAACGAAACCGAGTCTCCTGCATCCCCGCTTCCGAGCTCTGTTGCCGTGCCGACACACTCTTTTTTGCCGAATGTTTCTCGCGTTACAGTATATGAACCTGCTGTAAACGAGCCTTCGTCATCCAGACCTTCATAGACGAACCTGTAGATCATCGGAGAAGTTATGCCGCGGGCGACTTCGACTTTATCGACAAAAGGCGCGTTATCGTAAGTAGTGACGCTGTTTTTCGGGAAAGAGGAGTAACTCGAAGCGAGATACGGGCGCATTTCCATTTCGTAAGTTGAAGTGACTGTCGAATCAAAAGGTTCGACAAGCCAGCTTTCAGCGTTGAAATCGTAAGCTCTCACGTAGCCGTTTTTCATTCCGATCCAGATTATGTCACCGCTTTCGGCATCAACGGTTTCCCATTCGGACGACTTCGAAATGTTTTCTTCCGAAAGAGCATCTTTTTCCTCGTCGGAAAGGTCTTTTTTGAAAACCTGGACCTTTTCCGAAAGAACTTCGTCGCCGGCGAATTTTCTGTATTTGTAACCGTTACTGTAGGGGAAAACATTCACCGCGGAAATGTCGAAGCCTTCCGGCGTTTCAAGTGTATGGAGCGAATTGAAATCAGCGTCGAATATCTCAAGCTTGTTGTCCTTGAAAAACGCGAACTTGCTGCCGTAAAGTTTTGCCATACGGCCTTCCTTGTAGTCGTCGAAAGTCGCAGATTCTTCAGGTTCGAGCGAGGTATCAGCCGTATAGAGTTTTCCGGTCAACTCGTCAAAAAGATAGGCCTTGCTGCCGATAACGGCAATTTCAGAAACCGGAAAATCGATCTCTTTCCAGCTTCCGACCCCTTTTGTATCGACAAAGCCGATGTAGTATGACGCAAAGTCCGAACCGGAGAAGAAAAAGCCTTCATCGTTGAAATTTTTCACGATTTCAGGGTAAAAATCGAGGAGGAAACTGCGGTTGAACTCCTCTACGTGCTCGATTTCGTTGTCGAATTTTCTGAGAACGATCCTTCCTTTGTGGTCAGGGAGCCACATTTCCTCTTTTTTCTCGTCTTTTCTGTGGTCAACGAGGACACGGCCGGTAGAAGCGACAGCAACTATAGCCTCTCCGCCGGAAATTATCTTGTCGATCGAAACACCTGTTCCGCCGACATATATTCCGCGTTTCTTGTCGCGTTTGTCTTTAAGGCTTTTGTCGATCTTCTGCTCGCAGCCGCTGATTTTTTTGACTCTTGCACCGTATTTGAAAGTGTTGTCTACAACGAAAGCCATGTATGAGCTTCTTCCGTTTTTGCAGATCGTCCCCTGAACCGTGGTGTATGCCGCAGGGCTGTCGAAAACATAATTCGGACCGCTGTCACTACAAGATACGGAGAAGAAAAGAAGAGCAGAAACCGTTAATAATCCGCACAAAAATCTCATTCGAGGACTCCGATTTTCTTAATCACTTCCTCCGACATAAGGTCTATCGAATAGAGATATGCCCTGTCGTTCTGGAAGCATGAAACAAAAAGATAACCTGTAGCATTCCCGGTGCTTTTTGCATAAAGCTGGTAGGGGTAACAGTCTTTTTTGTCGTCTTTGTAGGAAATTTCGTCGCGGATCGAGTTCCTCGCGGAATCGATGACGATTACTTTTTCCTCTTTCGGAACCGAAACAAAAATCATGTCGCCGATGCGCTGTGAAGTTTCTTCTTCAGTTTCTTCAGCGGCATCGCTGTCGTCAGCCGCTCTTGTCTCTATTTCCGCCGTGTCGTCATCACTTGTCTCTTCCGTTTTTTTCTCCTCTCTTTCCGAGCTGTACGGAAGGACCGCCATTTCACCCAGATTTCCCGCAACCGTGAGAGTTTTCACGATTTTGAGCTCCTTGTCCTCGATTTTGAAAGTGACGATCTGCGGAGCGGTATCCTCGTCGTAGGCATATTCGTAAGTGTCCTCGTTATAAATGTTCTGAAAAACGGCGTAGAACACTTTGCCGTCGCCGGACTGCTTGATCGAACGGACATCGAAACCTTTTGTCGGAAGGTCGATCGGAAGCTGTTTCACCGAAACCGAGAACTCTTCAAGATTGTCCTTCGCCTCGATGAGCGAAATGTTGCCCGAACTTCTGTGCGAAGCGAGATAATAACCCGAATTTCTGTCGTAAATTATCTCAGTGACGCCGTATTTGAGCTTTGAAGTCTTTATAACTTTCCATTCTTCGTTGTCGATGACCGAAAGTTCGCCGTTGAGAAGATGGGTGACAAGAAGTTTCGACTCGTCATCGCTTAAAATCAGGGCGTAAGGCTCTTTTTTCGTTTTCAGGATATCAGGGTAATCACCTTTTGTCCCTTCTTCGTACTGCAGTCTGTAAGAACCCGACTTTCCGGCGATCTTCGCTCTGACGACACCGTGTTTGTCTCGGGTCGTCACGAAAACGTCCTTCTCTTCGGCCGAAACCGTCATTTTACCGGCAATGGACGGAACAAGAAGCGAATTTTTGTAGACAAGGTCGCCTTCATCGTCAATTTCCATGAGGACAAGCTCGCCGAAGTCGTATCTGCGGTTCATGTTGCTGCTGAGATACATAAAACTTTTGCCGTCGTTGAAAAAGTAGAAATCAGTGATGCGGTTCACTACACCGTCAGGCGGATAGATGTATTTCGACTCGGAATCGCATGACATGAATATCGCGGCAAAAGCCAGAGGAAGCAGAAAACGGAAAAATTTCGACATAAAAATCTCCTATTTGTAAACACCGCGCAGCTCTTCCGGATGAAGAGATGCGACTTTTTTCCCAAGATTGTCCATAAACGCCTGTTTTACGCCCTGGATCTCGCCGATCTCATCAAGAATATCGGAAACAAATTCCGCTTTGCCGACGTTTATCTTTATATCCGCGGAATGAAGCCTGCCCTGCGAGATCGGGAGCATCTTCTCTCCGCCCAGGATCGAAACAGGCTGGACAAGAACGTTCTCGCCGGTGTCGATCATTCTGTAAACTCCGGCAAGGAAGTGATCCATGCTTCCGTCGCGGCTTCTTTTGCCTTCCGGGAAAACAAGGAACATTTTGACACGTGCCTTGATATCTTCCGCGACCTTCGCTGCAGCACGGGCAATAACGCGGATCGGATATGCGACAGGCACCGACGCTACAGTCTGCGACTGGGCGATAAGAAGCGAATTGAAGTGCATGCTTGCGAATTTTCTGACAGGATGGGAAAAAACTTTCGGACCTGCAATGACCGCAAGTTTTCCGGCAAGTCCGGCTTTTTCGAAATTTTCATCAAAAGCCGCGGCAAAAATATTCGCATCGGAATAACTGACGTGATTCGCGACAAAAACGAGCCTGTCGGCCTTGCCTTCAGCCAGCAGATTCAATGCGTTATCGAGATTTTCAGCACCTTTGATATCGAATTTAAGCATAATACCGAGGACTAATTTCATGATATTGCGGACAAATTCGGAACCTTCGGAATAACCCCAGTCCGCACCTGCGACTTCGTATTTTCCCAGGAATTCCTCGACCGCGCTGTCAGGCTGATTATCGACAAAATTCCGAACTACGGGAACAAGATCATCCGGAAGCGCATCTTCCCATCCTTCAAGGAGTTTATAAAGCAACTCTTTTTCTTCTGACATAAGTTTCTCCATGTCAATAAATCAAAACCGATGAAGTTTAGTCATTTTCTATTTTTTCTCAACACCTTTAATAATTTTTATTTTAAGGGTAGGTAAATCTGAATGTATGGATGTAAAATCTAATTCTCCCT
>CACZFE010000050.1 GCA_902780365.1 uncultured Spirochaetales bacterium | reverse complement strand
AATTTCGCAGCTAGACAAGAGCAATCCGATAGATCTCAATTTGAAAATAGCGGGTAAAAACAACATCAGGATAAGAACCAATCTGATCCAGTCGGACCTTTTTCTCGACCTTGTGCTCAGCGGAACGACACTCAAACCGGACCTCGACGGCACGATCATCGTCAAAAACGGAAAACTGGAGTACAAACAGAACGACTTCACCGTCACGAGAGGCAATATCGTCTTTGACGGCGGCGGCATAAACCCGTATCTCGATTTCGAATCGACGCGTAACGTCACGACAAAGATCCAGGATACAAACAAGGATTTCAGAATCACGATGACAGCTACAGGATACCCGATAGACGGAGAGCTCGACATAACTTTCGACAGCACTCCGCAGCTTGACCAGGAACAGCTCCGTTCGCTTCTTCTCTGGGGAAATATCGGTGACGAATTATCCGGAGACCTGGCTATCGCGGCGGCGACCGATATTATGGGAATAACAACGGAAGTGCGCAAGAACTTCAGACTTTCGAAGTTCGAACTTGTGCCGAAATATTCGGAATACGATGAAAAAACGGTGCTCAAACTGATCGCCGAGAAGGAGATCTACAGAAATCTTTTCCTTATGCTTGAATCGAATCCTTCCGATACGACAGACCAGATAATAGAATTCAAATACAGGGCAAAACAGTTCGAAGGGATTCTTGGATGGAAGAACAAAGATATGCTCGAATCGAACTACGGCGGTATAGGTTTTGACCTTAAACTGGAATATGTTTTTGAATAGGTGAGATATGACTTTACTTAGTGAGATGTCCGAAAAAACACTCGACAGCCTGATTGAAAGAGCTGACGAATTGTTTAAAGAAGGAAGATGCTGTCCGATAAAGTGCGGAGGAAGGAATCCTCGCTTTTGCGGAGCGATAGAAGAGGGAATAAAGGTCGCGAGTTTTGCAGTCCACGACGGCGAAGAACCTCCGGTCAGCGGCTGGCACGGTGCCGGGAATGTCTTTTTTTCGGGTTGCAGCGCAAAATGTGTCTTCTGCCAGAACTGGCCTATCAGCCAGGAAAACAACGGCGGAATTTATTCGATAGACGAGTTTGCCGCCCATATAATCAAATTATTGGCCAAAAAAGTGCATAATATCAATCTTGTCACAAGCGACCATTATCTCGGAAAAGTGCTCCGTGCCTTCAAACAAATCAGGAACGAGATCAGAGTTCCGATAGTTTACAACTGCAACGGTGCGCAGACGGAAGAGCTTTTTAAAATAATCCTGCAGATAAGCGATATATTTCTTTTTGATGTGAAATATGTGACAAATGAAGCACCAAGAGAATTGTGCGCGATAAAAAATTACGCCGATGTCGTCAGGAAATGTCTGGATATGCTTCTTGAAAAAAATATCCCTTGGGTCGAAGACGATCTCGGAATTCTGCAGCAAGGGCTTATAATAAGGCATCTCGTGCTGCCGAATTATATTGATAACTCATTGGAAACAATGAGAGTTTTGAATGATTACAGAGAGAGGGGACTTAACTTCAAAATAGCGCTCATGAGCCAGTATTTCCCCGCTTACAAAGCTCTCGACAACCCGAAACTCAACCGCCAGCTGCACAAAGAGGAATACGCTCAAGTAGCTGAACTTGCTGACGAATTCGGCTTTGACGGCTGGATACAGGATCTTGAAGAGGAAGTAAATGACGAAACAACGCAGGATTGAAATAAAGTGTACTGAGGAACAGTATCGGAAAATCGTGGAAAAAGCGGATGATCTGGACATGAAACCCGAGGAATTCGCACTTTTTACGATGCTCAACAGCCAGATCAAGGTCGTGATAGGGCAGGACCCGCTTTTAGCCAAAATAGAAAGGGCGGTAACGCTTCTCGAAAACGGCAAAATAGATAAGAAAGAGTTTGAAATTATTAAGGAAAGACTTTTTTCGGAAATAAGGGATGAGAAAAATTAAACTTCTGCTTTTTGCGGTTCTGACACTCGTTTTTTCATCGGTTTCTGCTTTTGAAAAAGATGTGTTCTGTGAACCGTCGCTTGTTTTTCCCGAAATTTTTCCGATAGAATCCCATGCGACCTTTTCTTACACTGTCGCAGATTCGCTCTACGAAAACGCCGATGGGCTTTTTGTTTATCTCAATTCCGTAACTTTTTCGCAGGAACAGCTTCCTGTGCGCTATCTCTATTACCTGCGAACACGCCAGTTCATGCCTGCGCTGGCTCTGATAATGACGATGGTAAACCTCAACGCCTATCCCTCTTCGTTTGTGAATCCTTACGACGAGTTTTTCAATCTGCTGCAGATGGCGGCTAACGACATAAACGAGCATGCGGCAGGAAGCAACACTTTTTCTTTCGATGACCCCGATATCTCAGGCGAAAACGAGAGATATGTGAGATCGCTCCTTGCAAACGATGGGGGCGAGCCTCTGACTGTCGAAGATCTTTCAGGAAAACTGACAGCTGAGATCGTTCTGAATTTCGCTGCGGTAAACCTGAGGAACAAAAGGCTCGGGCGTGAAAACAGGATAACGCCGAAAACTGTATTTTTTATTCTCGCATCCTCCTTAAAAACCATTCTCTCCGGCATTGAAAACGGGGTAGATCTCGACACAGATCCTTTTTTCAAGGAGCTTTTTAACCGTTTTGTCGCGATGAACAAGGACGACAAGGAGGTTCTGACTTCCTTTGTCTATAATTTTGTCGAAAAGATCTACGCTTCCGAGAGCGAACCGGGGCTTTACCGTTATATTCTGCTGCGCCAGTTCGGAATGATTGAAAACGCCGCAGGGAACT
Organism: uncultured Spirochaetales bacterium; assembly: GCA_902780365.1. GTDB lineage: Bacteria > UBP6 > UBA1177 > UBA1177 > UBA1177 > UBA1177. Next base: position 7,073 of record CACZFE010000050.1, on the reverse strand, counting down.
GGCTCAGTTTCAAGGATGTCAAACTTGCTGCCGAGTGGATCGATTTTGTGAAAAAACAGAATGATATCAAGCCGTTCTTTTCGTTTTTGACTAAAAATGAAGAGAACTGCGCCTACATCGCGGAGAAAACCGACTGGATTTTCGGAATGAAACACCTGAGCAACGAAAACAGAAAAGAGATCTCGCATACGATGAAACTTGCCGGAATGATAGAACAGTGCGGAGATTTTGACTATATCGGACTGGAGAACGATCCTGAAAAAGTTTACGATCATTATCCGGAGTGGGCGACTTATCCGGCTTACGCTTTGAAAACAGTGTCAGAAGGGGATCTGAGTGAGGATGAGGCTGTGAAGGTTCTCAAAAAAGGGCTTGTTGCAGCGATTTTTTCGATAAAACCTGAAAACGAATCTGACAAGGATATGTTCGAAATAATGCTTTTCATCTATCGTCACAAAGATTGCGACGAAGTTTTAAAGGCGATGTTCCTCAAACAGATAAACCACGGAGATGTTGACAAAAACACCGATTCTTACCAAAAAGCAACTGAAATTCTTGATGATTTTCTTTTTTATTAGGTGAAGAATGAATAAAAGCGATGCCAGGCTTCTGAGAAAATATATGAACCACGTTAAGCTTGAAAAAAGGCTTGCCTTGAACAGTGTCGAAGCCTATGAGCGCGATCTTACCGATTTTCTGGAGTATCTTGATTCGAGAGGACTTTGTCTTACACAGGCCGATTCGGTTAATGTCAGCGAATATGTCATTCATCTTTCAAAAGACAAGGATTTCAGCGACCGCTCTCTGGCACGCGCGATCTCAAGCCTTCGCGGATTTCTCAAGTTTTTGCTTGAAGATGACTTTATCATCCCTGAAATGCTTGAGATCTTAGAGCCTGTGAAACTCAAAAAATCGCTTCCTGTCTTCCTCACTTACGATGAACTGCAGCGCCTTTTTTCGGTCGTGGACACGTCTACGCCTTCAGGATTCCGCGACAGAACGATGCTTGAAATGTTCTATTCGTCTGGGCTGCGCGTTTCGGAACTTGTGGATCTGAAAATAAGCAACATCTACCGCCAGAGACAGCTTCTGCGCGTTTTCGGAAAGGGAAGCAAGGAGCGGATCGTTCCATACAGCGACGATGCGGCGAAATATCTGCACGAGTATATCGACAGAATGCGCTATCAGCTTATGAAAAAAGGGGATTTCAACGAATATGTCTTCCTTAATAACCGTGGCGGAAAGCTGACACGTCAGGGAATCTGGAAAAAGCTCAAGGAATTCGCGGTGATGGCAGGAATCACCAAAGATATTTCGCCCCACAAACTGCGCCACACATTTGCGACGCATCTGCTTGAAGGAGGAGCCGATCTCAGAAGTGTCCAGATGCTTTTGGGACATTCAAGCATCAACACGACTGAAATTTACACCCATGTCGAGCAGGAGGCGATACATAGGGAATTCGATAAAAAACATCCGCGCGAAAACATAGATTTTGAGGAAAAAGAAGATGAGTAGAAAAGTTTACGCTGTGATTCTGGCTTCGGGAAAAGGGGAGCGGATGAACTGCGGCTTTCCGAAACAATTCATTGAAATTGCCGGGAAAACCATAGTCGGGCGCAGCATCGAAGCGTTTGAAAAAAACAGCGGGATCGATGAGATAATCGTAGTCTCGGAACCCGCCTGCATAGAAAAAATCACTGAAATAGTTAAGAAATTAGGCTTCAAGAAAGTGACAAAAATCGTTCCCGGAGGCATGGTCAGGGCTGAAAGTTCATCGATCGGAGTAGGGGAAATCGCCGAAGACGACGCAAAAGTCCTTATTCATGACGCGGCGAGACCTTTCGTTTCGCAAAGAATCATCGATGACTGCATTGCGGCACTTGATTCATCCGATGCTGTCCACACCGCGGTCAAAGCGACCGACACAATAATCAAAGCTGAAAACGGCAAAATGACGGCAACTACAGACCGAAGCAGAATGATGCAGGTCCAGACGCCTCAGGGATTCAGAGCAGGCGTCATAAAAAAAGCACACGCTCTTGCGAAAGAAGAAGGTTTTGCAGGGGCAACCGACGACTGTGGGATCGTTTTCAAATACGGTCTTGCCGACATCCGCATCGTCGAAGGAGAGCGGACAAACATCAAAATAACTTACCCTGAAGATATAGCTCTCGCCGGAATAATCGCGGGAAAGGGATAATCGAGAGGTGAGATCTTGGAATTCGCTAAAATAGGGACTGAACAGATAATTCTCCTTACATCGCAAACGATTCTCATGATACTTTTACCGCTTGTGATCGCGACTACCTGGACAATAAGAAAAAAGGAGAAATTCTCGACAGTTATCATCGGTGCGGTGACCTTCCTTCTGTTTGCGCTTGTTCTGGAAAAACCGATCCAGAATCTGCTGCTCTTTCCCGATGCGATGGGGCTCACGCAGCATGCCGCAAGCCGATTTATAAACGCTCATCCGGTCCTCATGGCTTTTATGGCTGGACTTTTCCCCGGACTTTTTGAAGAGACCGGGCGGCTTATTGCATTCAAAACGGTACTCAAAAACAGAAAGAATAAGGAAACGGCCGTTTCTTACGGAATAGGTCACGGCTGTTTTGAAGTCATGCTTATCGTCGGAGCGACCTCCGTTACATATCTTGTTTATGCCTTTATGATCAATAGCGGAACATTCGGAACAGTGGTCAGTCAGGTCATGTCAAAGGCACCGGAGAAGGTTGATGCGCTCTATAAACTGGCTGAACAGCTTGCGGCATTTTCCATCGCGAATCTCGGAATGAGTGTAGCGGAACGTGTTTTTGCCGTAATGTTCCATATCGGAGCTTCGATAATTGTCTTCTATGCCTGCCGGGAGAAGAATAAACTTTTGTTATATCCGCTTGCGATACTGCTGCATACGGTGATGGATTTTATTGCCGCTCTGGCTGTGTTCAAGGTTTTCACTCTCTCCGACATTGCCCTTGAGGGGATCATCGGCGCAACGGCAGTGCTCACATTCTGCGGAGCATACTTTCTGCTTTACAGGAAGGATGGGAAATTTTGAACAAGGAACTCGTGTTGTCGTAGAGAGTCTTACCAACAACCCCTTGTTTTCAAGCGTTTTTCTGCTATAATTCTCAGGTTTTTTGAGACGGAGTTTACTTCTTTCAATGGAGGATAAAATGCAAAGAAATTCAATAATTGTACTTTTTATTGCATTGTTTTTCCTCGTTTCCTGTTCCTCCTCGCGCTCTTCTGCAGATTCCGACATAATTCCTGACTCCGATACCGATGACTCAGAAAGCATCATTGATGACGACACGGATTTAGAAGAAGATTTCGATTTTATTGATGATTCCGACAAAACACCGGATGATGACGCTGATTCCGACAGAGATTCCGACGAATGTCAGCCGCCGTTAAGTGAAGCGCAGTTCCCATATTATGACGCAAACGGCAAGATCACCTTCTGCCGCCCCGGTTGTGATACTCCGACCGAAAAAGATCCGCATTGTGTCCGCAATCTCTGGGATGAACAGAATGAAAAACTCTGTCACGAATACCCGGAATATGCCTGCTGCGGGACACCGTGTGTTTTGGAAAGTTTGAAACCGATGACAAAAGAAGAAAACGACAAAATCATGGTGGATGATAACGGAAAAATCATGCTTGCTATGCACAAGTGCGATTTAAAAATATCAAGATGGTTTAATGATGGTTCTCACGGTGTGGTCAAGTCATGGAATCTTAGCGATGGAAAAGTCGGTTTCCACATGTACCCGCTTGAACTTAATTATGAGCAATGGCCATCAAAAAGAAAATATTTCACTTACGACATTGCATCGCAGAAATATTCTCTCATCATTCCTGCACGACATCAGGAACAAGCATATTACAAAGGCAAAAGGCTTGCATTGATTTCTGACAAGAGAAGTTATGATTTGAACAACGAAAACATTTTTCTTGCATATATCGGCGATGACGGAAAAGTCGAGATCATCTATGATAAAAAAGTTAAAAGCATTTCTTATGAATCAGCTCTGAATGAAAAATGGGCGTTTGTGAATCTTGTAGACAACAGTGGCAAAAGGATGCTTTATGCCAAAGTCGGAGAATGGAAATGGGTATCTCTTGGTAGCGGATTGGGTTGGGAGCCATCAATTGTAGGAGACAGATTAGCTTTGTATAGGGATGATTTTAAAGGCTATATATGTGATTTAGACAAATATCCGAAAAGTCTGAACGAATGTTACAATGTTAATGACGGAGAAAAAATCCGGTATCTTGTTTTAGATAAAGAAGACAGTAGCAGGGCAGCATACAGCGCAAATCAAGGAAAAATTGTTTTGATGGAGTATAAATCCGGGAAATGGAATTACAGCGACTTGATAACCTCATTTTCTGATGAAATCGTTGGGAAAGTTAATATTTTGGGTTTTATAATCAATATGTTTCGCGGGAACATTCTGCTTTATGAAGAGGCTTTTCAAACAGGAGAACAAGGTGTTGTTCCGGCCAACAAACTTTGTTATTATAATCTGAAATCTAAAAAATCATATTGCATGAAGAAAATGGAGGAAGATTCAGAATATGATGGCATCCCGATATATCCCTATGGTGATGCTGAATTCGAAGGAAAATGGTTGTTATACCAAAAATTAAATTCCATGCCGCTTATTTTGCGTGACATGGAATGTTATTGTCGGGAAGAGGGCGTCTGCCCGTTTGAGGAATAATTATAGGATGGAGGTATAAAATGAATAAATTTCTTAAATTATTGGTTGGGATGTCGGTTGCTCTTCTTTTTTCCTGCTCATCTTCGCACTCATCAAACGATTCTGACATTCTGTCGGATGCCGATTCCGACGGCAGTGATACGGAAACTATCGATGACGATTCAGATTTTCAACAATCAGAAATTATTGATGATTCAGATGACTTATCGGATCAAGACGCGGATTCAGACACGGAACAATCCGATTCGGCCGAATGCCAACCGCCTCTAAGCGAAGCACAGTTCCCATATTACGACGCAAACGGCAAGATCACTTTCTGCCGCCCTGGTTGCGACACACCAACTGATGAAGACCCGATCTGCATCGGCAATCTGTGGGATAAACAGAATGATGCTTTATGTCACGAATATCCAGAATACGCCTGCTGCGGAACTCCGTGCGTTATGGAAAGTTTCAAGCCTTGGACTAAAGAGAGGCTTGCTGAAGAATATCCGACTCTTGTTGAATTTATACCAATGCATAAGTGCGATCTAAAGATAAGCCAGACCGGTTGGGGGATAGATGCTTCAGGAGGTGTTGTCAAATCTTGGAATATGAGTGACGGAAAAATCGGATTTCAAATATATCCATCACAACTTAGTGTAGAAAAATGGTCTGTGGGTGACAAATATGTGACTTACGATATAGCAACGCAAAAATATTCTTTTATTATTCCATCACGGCATCAGGAACAGGCCTATTTTAAAGGCAAAAGACTTGCATTGATTTCTGATAAAAGAAGTTATGAACTAAACAAGGAAAATATTTTTCTTGCATACATCGGCGATGATGCAAAAGTTGAGATTGTTTATGACAAAAAAGTCCAAAGCATTTCCTATGAACCTGCACTGAACGAGAAATGGGCATTTGTCAACCTTGTTGAAGCCGGCAGCAAACGAATGATGTATGCCAAAGTCGGAGAATGGAAATGGACTTCACTGGAAAACGGTGTTACGAATCACGCAAGTTTGGCAAACAATTATCTCGGAATTTATGATGAAAATAAAAACGGATATATCTGTGATTTGTCCAAAAATCCAAAATCATTTTCAGACTGTATGAAAATCAACCGTGAAAATGAAAGAGTATCAATAATAGAATTAAATAAGGAAGATCCTTCAGAATTCGTTTTCAATCTTAACGGCGTCGGCATAACAAAAGCAAAGATTGAAAACGAAAAAATTGTTGATTATCAAACATTAATTTCTGATTTTACCCCTGAAACAGCTGATAATGCCTATACGCTTTCACCATATCAGCTCAGAGGGAATTTACTTCTTTATGTTGAGATAACCTACAGAGACGGTGTTGGATCAGGCGGTCGACTTTGCTACTATAGATTAGATAAAAATAGAAAATATTGCATGAAAAAAATGGATGACGACAAAAGCTATTCAGATGGAACAACCATATTTCCTTATGGATTCAGCGAATTTGAAGGAAAATGGTTGTTGTATCAGAAACTTAATTCTGACCCGTTTATCTTGAGGGATATGGAGTGTTATTGCAAAGAAGAAAATATATGCCCGTTTGAGGAATAATCTTAAAAATGTAGGTTTAAATATGCCTTGTTTTCAAGTAATCCGACGGCTGCTCGATGCTTTTCAGGCTATTTCGATTCTTCGTCTTCGTCAAAAACAGAGGCTTTTGTTTCGATAAGATGATCGTTGCTAAGTGCATTCGATGGAGAAACGATTTTCTTGCCAGTTTCTGCTTCTAACTTTTCGCGTGCTTCTTTTGCGATTGTTCCGCCGTGCCTTGCAACGTCCGCATGTTCGGCAAAATTCTTGGGATTGCGGGCTTTTGAAATATCAGTAGTCGAAAGCTCTGCGAGCATGTTCAGAACAAGTTCCTGATTTGTCATGTTGTCGCGGAGGTTTTCTTTCTTCAACCCTTTGAATTCCTTGTATTCTTTGGCAGTTTTGCCTGCCCATGTCTTGTAAATTATGTCGGTCAGGGTCGCGAACTGAATACCGTCCTGCAATCCGTGCTTTTTCCATTCGTCAGTCAGGTCTTTGCGGATTTCCATGCTTTTCAGCCGCTGGTTTATCCAGCTTTCGGAATATCCGAGCTGACGGTAGTTGAAAAGTGCGCGGTTGATTGAAATTTCGGGGTCTTTGATTTCGTCAAGCCGTTCTCTCGCGACCTGCGCCATCCAAAGTTTGAAAGGTTCGGCTTTCGGTGATGGAACGGACTGAATCAGGCGGAAAAGCTGCTCCGTTGTCATGCAGTCGGTCTTGTAAAATTTACCGTCAGCAGCTTGCATTTTCAGTTGTACGATTTTTTCGTACAACTGGCTTCCTT
>CACZFE010000049.1 GCA_902780365.1 uncultured Spirochaetales bacterium | reverse complement strand
ATCCTTAACAAAGAGCAGCTTGACCAGATCAGAAAACAGCAGGAAGAGCTTAAAAATAAAGGCGGAGACCAGCAGCAGGAACAGAATTTTAAACTCCAGCTCGGCAAACCTGCTAAAAAACAATAGGCTGCATGAAAACAAAACTCATTTTCATACTGGTTTTTCTTTCGCTTTTCTCTCTTTCCGCAGAGGAGCAGCTTGTAAATAAGATGGTCGTCCGCGTGAACGGCAAGGTCTACACGATTTACGACTGCAAGAAACTGCTGCGTTTTGATGATCCGGCAAGTGTGCCGACCCAGGCTGTGCTTGACAGAAAGGACAAACTCATTGACCAGCTGATAAACAATGCCATTTCGAAACAGGAGGCTGAGGCACTCGGTATTGATGTTCCGGCAGACGAACTTGATGCAGCGGTGGAATCTGTTCTTGCGCAGAACAAGATGACCCGGGAACAGTTCGAGCAGGAACTTGCAAAAAACAACATGAATTTCGAGATATACCGCAATGAAGTCCTGAAGGAGCAGCTGCTTCTTCTCAAACTGAAAAAGAGGATAATCGTCACGATGGATGTCGATGAAAGAGCCTTGCGCGATATTTACGAAAAGGAGTTCAGCGGCGAGCAGGAGCTTTATTTCACGGCTTCTCACATCATAATGCAGGCCAATGACAGCAACGATGCCGAGATCAAGGATGCGATGACAGCAGTCTATCAAGAGGTTTTAAACGGAAAGATGACTTTCCCGGAAGCTGCGAAGGCATATTCCCAGGACGGTTCTGCAGCAAACGGCGGATCTTTGGGCACCTTTTCGGCGCGTGACATGGTCCCAGAATTTTCGGAAAGACTTGCGGATATGAAGGAAGGCGAGGTGAGCAAACCTTTCAGAACACGTTACGGATGGCATATCGTGAAACTTGACAAAGTTGAGAAACACGATCCGCCCACTTACAATGAATCATACGAAATGTTGCGCAATATATATTACCAGCGCAATGTCGAAAAAATGTTCCAGACCTGGTTAAAAAAGAAACGCAGCGAAAGCAAAATAGATATTCTTCTCTGATTTTTTCCCCGCAGAAGTTTTTCGTCAAAGTATTGTCGAAACGGTGCTATATTCTTTTTTTGTCATAAAAAATGGGCAAAATTGTGAAAAAAGTGCAGTGTAGGACGGAAAAATTACAAAAAAAATAAAAAAACGGCTCAATTTTACTGAAAAATATTTGACAAGAAAAATGACACTTCTAAAATAACGCGTCGTTTGTTAACTTTTTTTATGGAGAGTGTTATGGCAACAAAGGCAGCAAAGAAAAAAAGAGAGTACCTCGTAGCAACAACGAAAACGGATTTCGTTAAAAAAATGAAAGAAACCGTTAAAACAGTTGCTCTCACGAATGATCAGGCAAAGGAGCTTTACGATGTTTTCACAGCTATTCTCAGAGACACCGTTATCTCCGAAAAAAGACTCAGCCTTAACGGCGTTGGAACTTTCAAAGTAAACGAAAGAAAAGCTCGCAAGGGTATCAACCCGAAGACCCGTCAGGAAATCAAAATCCCGGCAACGAAGACTGTTTCTTTCAAACCGACACCTGTTTTCAAGAAGGAACTCTAATCTGGTTTTTTAGATCCTTTTCAGGGAGACGGCCGTGCGATTTTCGTGCGGCCGTTTTTTTTTGCCCTGATTCAGGCTTGACCGTAAAATCGTATGGTTTTCAGACTTCTCGGCTGGAAAATTTTTGTGTCAGATTTTTATTTGATTCTTTCGAGGAATTCTTCGGCAAGTTCGAGATACTTTTTTGCTCCGATCGAAGCGACATCGTAAAGAAGTATCGGCATTCCGAAACTAGGAGATTCACTCAGCTTGACGTTGCGCGGGATGACTGTCTGAAAAACAAGGTCGCCGAAGTGTTCCCTGACATCGTTTTCAACTTCATAAGTCAGTTTGACGCGCTTGTCGTACATTGTGAGGAGGATCCCGTAAATTTCGACTGAAGGATTCAGTTTTTTTATGCTTTTCATTGTCTCCATTATCCGGCTCAATCCTTCAAGCGCAAAATATTCGCACTGTATCGGGATTATTATGCCGTCCGAGGCGATCATGTTGTTTACGGTAAGGATGTTGAGTGTCGGCGGCGAATCAATGATGATGAAATCAAATTTGCTTTTAAGCTTTTTGAGAGTCTCTTTCAGGACGAATTCACGGTTTTCCTCGACTTCGAGAAGTTCGACCTCGGCACCTGTCAGGTCGGAGTTGCACGGGATTACTTTCAAAGAAGGAAGTTTTGTCGGATAGACCGCTTTTATATCCGGATTCGCCATCATATCGTAGATAGTGTTGAAATTTTCTTCCTGGATCGAGCTCATTGAAGTTGCATTTCCCTGCGGATCCATGTCGATAAGAAGCACTTTCTTCTCAAGAGCGCTGAGCGATGCCGCAAGGTTTACCGCGGTTGTGGTCTTGCCTACGCCGCCTTTCTGGTTGATTACGGAAATTGTTTTTCCCATTTTTTATCTCCGTTATGGTATTGGGTAAATCATAAGTTTCTGCCTTTTCAGAAGATTTTTTTTCCAGTCTTCCACGGCTTTTCTTTTTTCCTCGTCCGAAATGCTTTTTCCCTTCGGAAATTTCTGTTCAAGGAATTGTTCCGTCATTTTATCGGTAATGAGACGCATTTTTATTATTGTTTTGAACTCAAAATCGGTAAGTTCGTATTTTTCGATGAACGCTTTCATGTTGATATTTTTCCGGTATGTTTCTGTTTTTTGCCGGACTAATTTTTCATCAACAGTGATCTCGTGTTCGCGTGCTTCCTCAAAAGTTATTATCCTGAAGAATATCAGCTCGAGTATCGTCTGCTTCATTTCCGGCGAAAGCGGTGTCTCGGGCGGAAAATTGTTTTCGATGTTGAGAAGTTCCCCTTCCTGAAGTATTTCGGAATATGTTATTGCCCGGTTGTTCATTGTTGCAACGACCGTTTCAAGCGGCACCGCCTGCGAAAAAAACAGTATGGAAAGCAGAATGCCGGCAATCATTCTTTTACCTCTTTGTCGAGGATCTTTTCAACATAATCAAGCAGTTGTTCTTTGCCTGCTCCGGTCATAGCGCTCACGAAAAACGAGTCCGGATGCTTTTGTTTCGCAGCCGAAAGTTCGGTTTTTGTAAGTTTGTCGGTTTTTGTGAATACCGGAGTGTACGCAATCTGGAAATGATCGAGAAATTCGATCATCTGCTCGTCGTTCGGCAGAAATCCGTGTCTTGAATCAATGAGAAGGAAGATGTCGGCAAGGCTTTTTCTTGTTTTGAGGTATTTTTCGATCAAAACGCGCCATAAATCCTGCTCCGATTTCGATCTCGAGGCAAATCCGTAACCCGGAAGGTCGACGAAATAGAATGAACCGTTCACGTCGAAGTAGTTGAGAAGCACTGTTTTTCCGGGTTTTTTAGAGGTCTTTACGAGATTTTTGCGCCCGAGCAGCATATTCATAAGACTCGATTTTCCGACATTTGAGCGTCCTATGAATGCAAATTCAGGTTTCCCGTCATCAGGAAGACCGGCAGCCGATGACACGCTTTTTATGAAGTCAGCTTTTTTTATGATCATTTGGCCCTTTCTTGCTCGCGGTGTGCGATATCGTGTCTGAAATATGCTTTGTCAAAGGTTATCTTTGCAACATTTTTATAAGTGTTTTCAACGGCTTCGTTGATATTTTTTCCGCCGGAAGTGACCATGAGGACCCTGCCGCCGTCAGTTACGATGTTGCCGGAAGCGTCAAATTTTGTTCCGGCATGAAAGACTACGCAGTCGTTATCGACTGAATCAAGTCCGGAGATGATTTTCCCTTTTTCGTAGCTTTCAGGATATCCGCCGCTTGCAAGGACAACACACATTCCGTAACCGCTGCGCCATACCAGGTCAGGCAGTGATTCGAGCGTTGTGAAAAGCGGCATATTTTCATCTTTCCCGCGCAGAGAAGATCCCTCTTTTCCGGCAACAGCCCAGAAGTAGGGGATGATGTCGCTTATGAGCATGAACATAAGAGGCTCGGTTTCCGGGTCGCCGAAACGGACATTGTATTCGAGGACATAAGGCTCGCCTTCAACGACCATGAGTCCGATATAAAGTATGCCGCGATAGTTGATCCCGCGTTTTTTCAACTCTTTCAGAAGCGGCTGCGTCACGGATTTATCGACTTTTTCGTAAAGTTCAGAGGTCCCTGATTTTACAGGTGTGTATGCACCCATTCCGCCTGTGTTGAGGCCGGTGTCGCCGTCGTTCAGGGCCTTATGGTCCTGCGAGAAGAGAAGGGGTTTGACATTCGTGCCGTCGGTAAGGAGAAGCAGAGAAAGTTCCTCGCCCTTCAAAAACTCCTCGATGACGACTTTTGTTCCGGCCGATTTGAATTTGCCGCCAAGCATCTGTGAAAGTTCGGAGACTGCCTCATCGTAAGCGCCGCAGATTATTACGCCTTTTCCGGCTGCAAGACCGTCTGCCTTCAAAACTACGGGATATTTTGAACTCTTCAATATTTTATTGCCTGTTTCGAAGTCCGTAACAGTCGAATATGCTGCGGTCGGAATATTTGCAGACTTCATGACTTCCTTTGCGAAAGCTTTGCTCGATTCAAGCTGAGCCGCCTCTTTGTTGACGCCGAAAATGCGGAGCCCTTTGGCTTCGAACGCGTCAACGATCCCTTTTGCGAGGTAATCTTCAGGACCTACAACTGTCAGATCGATCGACTCCTGAAGCGCGAAATTAAGCAGCGATTCAACTGAATCATCAGCAATATCAGGTATTTCTGCGACTTTGGCAATTCCTGCGTTGCCAGGGAAGCAGAAGAGCTTGTCAACATAAAAACTCTGGGCGATTTTCCATGCAAGGGCGTGTTCACGACCGCCTTTTCCGACTACCAAGACTTTCATTTTTCCTCTTTTGCCTTAACAAATCAGTAAAACAAAATATTTTAAGGAATCATACCGTTATGTCAAAAAATATGCTTCCGCACCTAAAACCGCTATTGTTGAGGCTGCCGTAGCGCATTGGCGCTATGCAGTTGAAAAAAAACTGGATTCCGTTAAAATAACGGCGTTTTTTGGTATTCAAAACTTAAAAAGGGGGCAAAAAATGAAGAAGGAAATCAAACAACTCGGAAAAGAACTTATTGATTTTATTGACAAATCTCCGACGGCTTTTCATGCTGCGCTAAACATTGCCGAAACTTTGACAAAAAACGGTTTTTCGGAGCTGGACGAGGCAAAACCGTGGAAGCTCGAGAAGGGCAAAGGCTATTTTGTAAGAAGAAACAGTTCCTCGCTCATCGCTTTCAGGCTGGGGACCGACACTCCGGTAAACACCGGTTTCAAAATCGCAGGTGCGCACACCGACAGTCCGCTTCTTAAATTAAAGGAAAATGCGGAAAACGTTTCGGCGGGATGCGTTCGCGTCACAACCGAAATTTACGGCGGACTTCTTGCCTATACCTGGCTTGACAGAAATCTCGGAATTGCCGGCCGGGTAATGGTCAAAACCAAAAAGGGCGAAGTCGAGAAACTTGTCAACATCAATAAACCGGTCGCAATAGTTCCGTCTCTTGCGATTCACATGAACCGCGAGGCGAACAAAGGTTTCGAGTTCAACCCTCAGAACCATCTTCAGGTCGTTCTGACTGCTGACGGTGATGCGAAAAACGTCCTGAAAACGCTCGTTGCAAAAGAACTCGGCGACAAACCCGAAAATATCGGCCAGACAGATCTTTTCGTCTATGATCTTCAGGGCGGAACTTTCGGCGGGATCGACGACGAATTCATTTCGACCGGAAGACTTGACAATCTGCAGATGTGCCACTCGATCCTCACAGCTTTCCTTGCCGCAAAATCAGGCAAAACCACGACAGTGGCCGCTTTCTACGACAACGAGGAGATCGGTTCGAGAACTCCGATGGGAGCTGATTCGTCCTTCACGAGAACGATTCTCGAAAGAATAGTCGCCCTCACTTCCGACGGACGTGACGACCGTTTTGTCGCATTTTCGAAGAGTTTCCTCATCAGTGCCGACGGCGCGCACACGCAGCATCCGAATTTCCCCGAAAAACACGATCCGGCATACGCTCCGAAGATGAACAAAGGACCGGTTATCAAATTCAGCTCGAGTTTCAGATACGCTACAACAGCAGAAACAAGTTCGTATTTCGAGCAGCTTTGTGAAAAAGCTGGAGTTCCGTGCCAGAAGATCGCGAACCGTTCGGATGTCCCATCAGGTAGCACGATAGGTCCTATGTCTTCTGCCGCCCTCGGCATTAAAGCGGTCGATGTAGGCAACGCGATGTGGGCTATGCACTCGATCCGCGAAACCGCCGGAACAGCCGATCATTACTACATGACAAAGGCGATTGAGTATTTCTTTGGCAAATAGAGTAAAATTTTTTGATATTTTATTTTTTTTTGCTAATCTCTTTGCCGATGTTTTTTGGTTGCTTTAAATTCCATTATTTTTTTAAGAGGTTGTTATGAAATTGAAAAGTTTGATGCTTTTGGTTTTGATTCCGGTTGCAATGATGCTTGTTTCATGTAATCCGGAAGACGAGTACCTTGGAAAACTCTACTCCAAAGACACGAGAAACTACGCTATCCAGGGTCTCAAGAAGATGAAAGGCGAGATCGTGAACATGGATAAAGCCTGCACGAAGCTCCTCAGGCTTGACAAAACTCCCGAAGCAGGTCTGGCAGTTCTTACCGCCGGCGAAATCGGCTGCACCCAGTCGGTCGACAGAATCAGCGAAATCGTTGACGAATGTCTTGCAACGACAAACGTAAGAAACCTTAAAACTCTTGAAAGTGCCGCTATGGCTTTCGGACTTCTCGAACAGCCGGCTTCAGTTCCGACACTTGCGAAGTATTTCACGCTTCAGACCCCGGAAGTCCTTGCTCCCGGAATGCGTGAAAAAGCTGAGTCTGTTGCAAAACGTGCAGCGATCGAAGCTCTTTCTAAGATGCCGAACGAAAGTAAGTACCTTATTCCCGAAATTCTTAAAGTTTTCGATTCGAAGATCGAAGATTTCGGAACGAAGTACACGACAGCAGGTCTTCTCGGCGAATGGCGTGATCCTTCGACCGTACGTCCGCTTGTAACCGCTCTTTTCTACGAAGAGCAGGGATTCAGCCTTTTCCCGGAAGCAAGAAAATCGCTCATCAAACTCGGCAAAATGGCAGAAGAAGAGCTTATCAAGGCTTACAACGGCGAAAACCCGAAAGTAAACGAGATCCAGAACGACAACAAGGAAAGAGCTACGAAACAGTTCTGCCCGGAATACATCGGCAACGAAGAAGCTAAGAAGAAAGGCGAATGCCCGAAAGACGACGAATACATGGCAACAATCGCTTCGATCGAAACGACGACAAAGCTCAAAACTTCGATCGTTCTTGCTGACATCCGTTCGAAACAGGCAGTTGACATGGTTATCAAAGAGCTCGAAACACAGCTTGCAACCGACAAGAAACAGCCTTTCCTCGCTGAGCACCTTGCAGTTCAGCTTGCAAAATTCGGTGACTTCAGAGCTACCGACACGCTTCTCAAAATGGTCAGCAAGAAGTTCACAAAAGATACTACCAACGACAAAAAAGCAAAAGGCGGCCTTTCCAAAGAGGAAAAAGCTCAGGCTAAGCTTGCAGACAGAGGCCAGGAAATTTCGATCATGATGAAAGGCGCTGAAGCTCTTGCAATCCTCGGCGACCCGAAAGCTCTTCCTTACCTTGAGGAAGTTATCAAACAGAAACCGGTTTCCGAATATAACGAAATGAACGAGAAGATTATATTCTACGAAGCTACGGTTTGGGCTGCTGACGCTTTTACAAGAATGGTTTCCGATCCTGAAATGGCTGACAGATTCATCACTGTTGCAAAAGGCGTTATCGAAGAAGGCGAAAAATATGTCGCTAACGTAGAAAAGAAATCGACAGAAAAAGTTAAAAAGGAACTTCCTGTAGGCCAGGAAATTTCTGCTGAAGATATGGATAAGAAAGTCAAGACCGAATCAAGACTTGATGTAAACTATGATTCGACCAACAAGACAGTCGAAATGTTCAAGAGATTCATTGACAGAGCAGAAGTTGCAAAAGAATGCAAAGCAGACAATGCATGTTACGTTGCAAAACTTGCAGACAAGAACCCGGCAGTTGTTGAAAAAGCAGTTTATATGCTTGGTTACTCCGGCAAGCTCGGTGACTACAAGGAACAGCTTAAACCTGTCATGAAACATGCTGAGCCTTATGTCCGCGAAGCTATGTCGATTGCTCTTCTTAAAACAGAGGACAAAGGTTTCGCTCCTATTCTTGAAGAAGTTCTCAAAGCTGAAGGCGACAAGGTTGAATACGCTGCAGCTATGAAGGAATTCAAGGCAATATCCAGCTATCTCAGCTCTGTAAACTAAGTTCCCGTTTCCCATAATCCGTTCATTCTTTCACATTTGAGGTTTTCAAATGAAGATAGCAATCGTCAATGTCAATAAGTCGAGAGTTATAAAAAACACGGAATACCATGTTTTTACCGCGAAGACCTTTGTTGAAGCGAGATCATGGAACGAAATAAGTGCTGAAATAGTAAATGTCTATATGACTGACGATATGTCGACGTCCGCCGGAACGATCGAAAACCAGCAGGCCGACATAATTGTTTTCAGAGTGCTTTACTGGAATGCCGGATACATTATGAAACTGGCGAAATCGTGCCGCAGCACAAAGGCTGTAAAAGGACTTTGGGGCTACGACACATTCGCCAATCCCGAGGAATACCTTAAAAAGGATTTTGATTTCATAATTCAGGACGAACCGGAGCTTTCGCTTTATGAAATGGCGATGCTGAAACGGAACGGGGAAAGTATCGGAAAGGCTTCCGGAATAGTTTACAAGGACAAGGAGAGCCGCTCTTTCGTCTATGGCGAGAGCAGAGTCCTTACAGACCTCGACTCTATTCCTTCGCCTTATCTCAACGGGATGATACCGGTCAATGAAACGACTTCAGTCTATTGGGAAATTGCACGCGGATGTCTTTTCAAGTGCGACTTCTGCGTTGATTTCTCGCATGGCGGCAATCTGCGCTACCACAGTTTCGGATACCTTGAGAAAGAACTTGCATTTTTTGCCGAAAAAGGGGTGAGACAACTGACGATCGGCTGTCCGATAGCCAACCTCAGCCACCAGCAGTTCAGCAAAATACTTGCTATGATAAGCGAATATCTGCCGAGAGCGCTTTTCGATATTCAGATCAGAGCGGATCTCTTGTCAAAAAGCGATATAGAAACTCTGGCAGGCATGAATGTTTTCCTGAATATCGGACTTCAGACTGCAAACCAGAAAGTTCACGAAAATCTTCTTACATCTTTCAATGTCGAGAAGGCTCTTGCCAATATCAGATACATGGCGAATTACCCGGCGCTTATGTTCGGGATAGATGTCATCGCCGGTCTGCCGCGGATGTCCTACGAAGATTTCCTCAACGATCTCGAGACAGTTTTCAATCTATGGCCGATATCGATAAATCTTCTGCGTCTTTCGATGTATCCAGGTACTAAAATCTATAACAGGATGAGGGAGTTCGGCTACACTGTCGAAAGTTCCTATCCTTATCTTGCTGTCGAAAGCGCACAGTTCAGCAAAAAGGATATGGAAAAAGTTGATGAACTTTCCGACGGGATTGACCTGCTTTACAACAAAGGCCGCATGGTTTCCATTATCACGATGCTTGCAAAAGGGCTCGAGATGCCCTGCCACGAGATCATTATGCGTTGGAACAAGTGGATCAGAAAGCAGGCGCCGGACCTTGTTGCTGAAGACATCGACATACATTTTCGACCGTTTCCAGAAGAAAAAACTCTGGCCGGTAGCCTCAGACCTGCTAAAACACAACCACTTCTACACAACTTCACTCATGGTCGAAAGCGAAGACAAAGTCACAATGCCTTATCAGCTTGATACGATATGCGATTCGACTGTTTTCGGCATCAACGATTCGGCATTTTTCGACAAATTTTCATACGACATCGAGGATTTGATCGACACAGGCTATATCGACCTCAAAAAATATGCATCTGAAGTCGATAAAGAAGAGCTTTGCGGCGTTGTCTACCGTATTGACGGTTCGGTTTTTACAAAAGTCATAGCCGAAGAGGAATTCGCTGTGTTCAATTTCATCCGCTCGAAAGGAACTGTGACGTTCGCTGAACTGAAGAAAAAGTTCAAGAAAGCCGATATCCTCGATATCGTCTATACATGGTGCGAAGACGGCGTTCTTTTTGTCGTCTAAGGTTTTAATCAGTAAATACTGTTTTGAACAGTTCGAGAAAAGCTTTTTCCGAATCATCAGCCGGTTTTTCGATATTTATTGTCTTTGCTGATTCATGACCCGAAAAATAGATGAATTTTTTGTCGAATCCTATGGATTTTTCCGTTCTTTCCCTGGCAAAAAGGCTTTTGCCCCACCATCCTGCAGGTTTTTCTATACCAAGAATGTGCACGATAGTCGGTGCAATGTCGGTCTGGTCTGCTTGAGTCGAGAAATCGGTTTCGGGCAGTGGCTGTTTTGAAAGAAAAATCAGAGGAATCTTTGCCAAATTATTTTTAGGATGTCCCGGAATCTTTGCTGTAACGTTGTTGAGAGGGCAGGAGTGGTCAGAGGAAATAACAATGAGAGTTGATTCGTCGAAAAGCCCCTCGGCATCCAGTTTTCCGATGAATGCGGCGATGTCGAGATCCATTCTGTCAAGCGAGGTCAGCCAGAGTTTTGCAGCCTTGTTGTTTATACCGCTTACAACAGGTGCAGGAGGATAATCCAGATGGAGATATTTCATCTGTCCTGCCGGCGGATGGGTGTCTGTTCCCAAAACCGATACGAAGAGCTTTGAATCGCGGTTTTTCTTGAGATATTCTACAACCTGATCGTAAAGGATCCTGTCTTCGAGTCCCCATCCGTAAATATATTTTTTGAGATTTTCATCGGCAAAAAAATCTTCGCGGCCGATAATTTCGGAAAATCCCATGTTCTGGAAAACAAGGTTTTCGTTGGCGAAAAACTTAGACGCACTCCTTATGAAGACAGGCTTGAATCCCTGCTTTTTCAGAATTTTCGGAAGAGCATTCCTGTGCCCAGTCGGTTCCTGGATATTGTAGTTTGGGTGTGAGTTGAAAGTTACGGTAAGCCCCTGCAGAGTCGGACTTCCGCTCGTTTTAAGGTTTGTGAAAGTCTGTGCCTTTATGTCGTCACGGCAGAAAAACCGGTTTGCGAAAGAGCCTTTTATTCTGCTGTTGTAACACGGCAGGGTCTCCAGTGAAAGAGATTCTGTGAAAATGTAGATGACTTTCGAATATTCCCCGGTTTCAAGCGGTTCTTCATCGTTTTTCCCGAGATTCAGGGCAAAATTTTCTATATCTTTTTCGTATGGCGAAAAGTCGTTCGTGACAGTAAAATCCTCCGAAAAAAGGCGGTAATCACCGACAAATTTCTCGGTAACAGGCGAAAGTATCCTGAATTTTTCTCCTAGGGAGGGGAATATTACGCCAGTTGTGAAATCAAGCCATTGGTTCTGCGTGATGTAGTATATCTGAGCGTTTCTGAAACCGGTTATTACTTTGTCGAAACGTTCATCTTTCTTGAAGAGAGGTGTTGCTGAAATGTTTAGTAAATTCAATAGTATACAAACGATGAGCCAGAATAGGGACTTTTTGAAAATATCTTCTTTCGGAATCTTTCTGATGAAGAAAAACGAGAGGAAAAATATTACGGCAACAGAGGTGAAAATCGCGACAAATCCGTACCATGGAACGAACGAAGTCACGCTGTACGGCGTTATCAGTGCAAAGTGGCTGCGCTCTACAAGTGTGTTCCCGAAGTAGTAGAGCAGAATGTCGGCAACGGCCAGAGTCGCGTTTGCGGCAACGAAAAGCGCAGGAATAACGGCAATTTTGAAAACTGCCTTCAGAATAAGGATAGAGAAGAGAAGAAAGGCTGCATCAAACAGGATTTTGATCGTGAAATGGAAAAAAATGTCGTGTTCGGTGAAGGAAAAACCGTTTTTCTGTGCCGCTATCGCTAAAAAAACAATGTTGAGCAAGGTGAAAAAAATGACTGAGACGATCTGAAAAACATCAAAACGGGGAAGAAATCTCTTGAAGAATCCTGCGATTTCAGCCTTGTCTGCCATTCAAACTCCGAAATAAAAGCCGGTACCCGCAATTCTCACCGTCTTAACGGACGCATTTTACCTAAAAAACATCATCCAATAAAAAAAACAGAAAATTATAGGGAAAAATCAAAAAAAGACAAGAAAGATTGCAGAGATGAATGATTCTGCTAAAATTCACAGTTTTTTGCTTGCGGTGGAATAGTGAAAAAAAGGCACTACAAATGGTATTCGGCCACTTACAGGCTGAATGAAAAGATTGACCGGAAACTGACAATGACTGGGAAGGCCGTCTTTCTGTGCGCCTTTGCCCTCGTTTTTTTCGGTCTCAACACCCGTGTAAGCATGCTTTTCGCCGTTTTTTCGGTTGCGCTTGCACTTCTTGCCGCTGACGCGCTTTCGCTTATGTTCAAAAAGTTTGATTTCGAGTTCGAAAGGTTTCTTCCTGAATGCGCGATGAAGGGAAAAGAGGTGAGGTATCCCGTTCTTCTGCGCACGAAAAGCGAAAACGATGTTCTAGGAAACCTTTTTTACACCGAGGTCCCGGCCGCTCCGATGCCGACTTTCGAAGTTTTCAATGCCACAAAAGAGCCACGCGAAGAAAAAAGGAATTCTTTTGACCGTAAAATGGGATACTACCGCTGGAAATGGCTGATTGACAAGAATTGCGGAGGAAAATACAGCGAATTTGCTGTGACCGGAAGGAAAACCGGAAACGGAACAATGTTCAGCACCTCATTCACTCCAGAAAGACGCGGGAAAATTGCTTTCGGCGGTGCATACATCTTCCAAAAAGGGGTTTTCGGCCTTTTGAAAAGGGGAAAAATTGTTGCGAATCCGGGAAGTTTTCTTGTTTTGCCTGAAATCAGCGAGTCGTTTGCGATTCCTGAGAACGAAGGGGGGCAGGTTAACGAAAAAAGCGAGAAAGTCCGTGAAACGCAGGATACGGGAAGCGGGTTCGAGCTTAAGTCAGTACGCGATTTTGTTCCCGGAGACTCCATCAGAAATATTCACTGGAAATCGAGTGCGAAAAGCGGCCAGCTCAGGACAAAAGAATTCTACAAAGAAGTCGATTCAGGTGCAGTATTCTTTATAGATAACTTTTTTGAGGAGCATTATTCGGAAGATTTCGAGAAAATCCTCTCTGCGGCGGCATCACTGCTGAACTCAATGCAGAAAGACGAGAATCTTCCACAGCTTCTCTTCATCGGAAAGGAAAATCTCGAGATCCCGGACAGCTCTAAAAAAAGTTTTGCTGCAGCTCTCGCAAAACTCGCTCTGGCCGAAAACGACCCTTCAAAATTCGAAAATTCGCTTGAACCGCTTTTTGCCGCGGCACAGAGCGCATCGTCGATCTTCTTTTTCACGTCAAAATACAACGAATCAAGGCTGGATGTGCTGAAACAGCTTGCCGGCAAAGGAATTTCTGTCAGGATTTTTTATTCGGGCGCATCTGTAAGCGCACCGGAACTTGCAGCAAACGCGGAGGAAATATGAATACCGACATTTTTAGTTATGAACTTCCCGAAGAACTGATCGCCGACAATCCGTCGGAGCGCGGCACAGGAAAAATGATGGTTCTAGACAGGGACAGTCACTCTGTGATCCACACTGATTTCAGTTCGATAACCGGTTATATCGATGAGATGACTACTGTTGTCTTCAATTCGACCAAAGTTATTCCGGCGCGTATTTTCGGGCAGCGTGCCAGCGGCGGCAAGGTCGAGTTTCTGCTGCTTAAAGCGCTTCAGAACGGGCTGTGGCAGGTCATGGTGAAGTGTTCGAAACACATTGACAAAGGCGAAGTCATATTCTTTGAAAACGGGCTTACCGCAGAGCTTGTTTCAAGGTCGGAACAGTTTGCGGATGTCAGATTTTCGCTCGGTGAAAAAGAGCTTTTCGCCTATCTCGACAAATTCGGCGACATCCCGCTTCCGCCCTACATCCTGAAAAGGCGTAACGAGAAGCACAGCAGGCCGGAGGACAAAGAAAAATACCAGACTGTTTATGCTGAAACGGCTGGTTCTGTCGCGGCGCCTACGGCAGGACTTCATTTCAGCCGCGAAATAATTGAAAAAATACGCGAAAAGACGGGAGGACATGTTGAAAATGTCGTTCTCGATGTCGGACTCGGAACATTTCTTCCGGTAAAAAGCGACAAAGTCGAGGAACACACAATGCACAAAGAGCATTTTGTGATCGACGAAAGAACTGCTGCAAGGCTGAATGCGGATAAAGCGGCAGGAAGAAAGATCCTTGCGGTAGGCACTACGACTGTCAGGGCTCTTGAGAGCGCGGCAGTTGCTAAAAATATCATCGAACCTTGCGACAAAGAGACCGGGATCTTTATTTATCCGGGATACAAATTCCGTTTCACAGACCGCATTCTCACCAATTTTCATCTGCCGTGCAGCACTCTTCTTATGATGATATCGGCATTTGCAGGGCGCGATTTTATCATGGAAGCATATAAAGAGGCCGTTGAAAACAGATACCGTTTCTATTCATACGGTGACTGTATGCTTATTCTTTAATTTTAAAACGATAACGGTTTTCACTTTTTTGATACATTTATTGTGCTTTAATTGCTTGTTCGTTTTATTTATTTTCGAAAATCGCGCTTTTTTGTTTATTTTTTCTTTGACTTAAATTCTTCATTTTTTATAATCCGCTGTTTTTGAGTTCATTAAACCAAAACATTTTTTTTACAGGAGGTCATTATGACTTATTTACCGCTTTCCTATCTGCTCGGTTCAAGAGCGAAAGTTGACATCATCAGAATTCTTGTCAACAAACAGAATTACACAGGAAGAAAGATCGCTGTCCTTAGCAGCACGAACCCGAATTCAAACAAAAAAGCACTTGATTTCCTTATCGAAACAGGCCTTGTTTTGAGAGAACAGGTCGGTAACGCTTATCATTATAACCTTAACGACAAGCATTTCCTTTACGAACCTATCGTTACTCTCTTCAAGGAAGAAGAAAAGACTATCAACAAAATCATGAAATGCGGTGCTGCTTTCATAGAGGAATTTGCTCCGAAGACTCTTGCAGGATTCGTTTCATACCTTAGAAACAACGTTGTTCTCACCGTGCTTGCACACTCTTTCCCGGTAAAGGATCTTGGTGACTACATCTATGATAAGACCGGTTTCAGAGTTCTTGTAAAAGTTGTTGACACGATCTCTCTGGACGAAAAATCGGTTTCCGATTACGCTGAAAAGACTTATTTCTGGAATAACTACAAATCTATCGTAAAGATGCTCGATTCCAGAAATATTGTTAAAACTTTCTTTAATTTCTAACGTTTGGAGGAAGCTATGAACAAAAAAAATATAAACGTTCTTATTCTTGATGACGAAGACAGCATTCTTTCCAGCCTCCGCAGACTTCTTGAAGACAAAGGATACAATGTCATTACCAACAACAATCCCGTTGCAGCCATCGAATATATGAGAAACAATATCGTCCACATTGCCCTTATCGACATTACAATGCCGAATATCGACGGTTTTTCGGCTCTCAGCATGATAAAGGATATAAACGGTCTTACACAGATAATCATGATGAGCGCTTACGCTACGACAGACAAAGTTATCGCATCTCTTGAAAACGGCGCTAACGATTTCCTTCTCAAACCGTTCAACAACCTTGAACACGTTGTTTCTATTGTTGAAGAATCGGAAAAGAAAATCATCCGCTGGCAGAGTGTAATTAAACAGCTCGGAGCTATTTAGTGACTATATACCCTCAGGCGCGACTCACACAGTTACCCATTCAGGATGTAGAATTCCCTTCATCTTTCGCCGCTGATTTCGTTTCTGAATTCGTAAAAGCCTGTGAACTTGACGATTCCGGCAACGAAATCTACCACAGCTGGCGAGTCTGCATCATGGCATGCAGGATCGGCAAAAAACTGAATATCGACCGGAATACGATGAAAGAACTGTTTTTTGCCTCGCTGCTTCACGATATCGGCGGAGTCATGGTCAACGGTCATGTTATCGATCTTCTGACACAGATCCCCGATGTTTACGGACAGAAAAGCAATTTCCGCATTTTTGTCCATCCTCACAGAGGAGAAACCATTCTCGGCACCTTCCCTACTTTCAGGGATATCAGCGAGATCGTAGGAACGCACCACGAATTTTATGACGGGACCGGTTTCCCGAAAGGTCTGAAAGGGGACAAGATCCCGTTCTGTTCACGCATAATCAGAGTGGCGGACGCTGTCGACATAGCGGCTCAGCTGCATTCTGTCGATGAACTCGATGAAATCATCTCCCTTCTCGGAATTTTTTCCGGCGAGGAGTTCGACCCGGCAATTTATGAAGTTTTTATTGACCTTGTTAAAAATGAGGCTCTTTTCGACGCGGTAAAAAACAATGAAGCTGTCGAGGCGAGTATGACCGAACTCAAAAAAGAGATGCATGACCGCCTTCTGCTCTCGTCTCCCGACACTCTTAACCGTTTTTTCAAAATGGTTGCTTCCGTTACGGATAACCTGACATCATCGGAATACAACCATTCGCTGCGTGTGGCAGAGCTCTCAGTGCAGATAGCATACCTGATGAAACTCAATGAAAGTGAGATCATTACAATCCGCTGGGCTTCTTTCCTGCACGACATCGGCAAACTCGCAGTAAACCGCTCGGTTTACCGGAAAAGGGATAAACTCACCGATGAAGAGTGGTCGAATGTGAAGGCGCATCCGCAGATAAGTTACGATATACTCAACAAAGTCGCGGGAATGGACAAAATCGCATATTACATTCTTTATCACCACGAAAATTATGACGGATCGGGTTACCCAGAAGGCCTGAAAGGTGATAAGATTCCGCTTGCATCAAGGATCATACATGTTGCCGATGCTTACGACGCAATCACCTCGAACCGTCCTTATCACAGAAAAAAACAGCAGGAAGACGCTCTCAGTGAGCTCAGGAAAAATGTCAATAAACAGTTCGACCCGAACGTTGTTGAAGTTTTTTCAAAATTCCTTATGTCGTAACGATTTTCTTATAGCAAAAATCTTGCCGCTATCTTTTTTTGGCATTATAATTTCGCGTTTTTTGTTAGGTGTGGCATGAGTTCTTCGTTAAAAATAGAGCAGCAGCAGAATCTGACGCTAAAACCTGAGCTCAGAATGACTCTGCAGATGCGCCAGAGCATCGAGATGCTTCTTAAAAACCAGTTCGAACTGAGGGAGATGATCCTTGAGGAAGTTTCGGAAAATCCGTTTCTTGAAATCGAGGACTGGGGAGGCGAAATAGAAGAAAACATGCCTGTCCGCAGTGAAGAAGCAGCTGAATCCGCCGTTGTGAACGAGGATGTTACCGTCCCGCTGCAGATAAACGGCGATTCGTCAGACATGAGTTCGGTTCTTGCGGAGTTCGACTGGGAACAGATACGCGAAACTTCATCCAACAATTTCGGAGAGACAAATATCAGAAAATCGAACGATCTTCCGGATGATTTCAATTTCGAGAACACTGTTCCGTCGGAAGAGAGTTTTTCGCAGTCGCTTGACTTCCAGATTTCAGTCTCCAACTATTCCGACAGTCTGAAAGATATAATGATTTACATGGCTTACAATCTTGATGCAAAAGGTTTCCTGCCCGACAGCGACGAAGATATAGCTGTTCAGATAGCCTCTGATGCCGAAACTGTTGCGAAAGCGAGGAAAATACTTAAGAATTTTGATCCTTTAGGCTGCGGATGCCGTAATTTCCCCGAATATCTCAGGTTTATCTTCATCGAACACGGTTCGGTGGATATTCCGGAAGAGTTCATGGAGTCGGTGGAACGTCTTTTCAACGATGAATCAATGCTTGAACAGCTCGTGAAGAAGAATTTCGACGCCCTTTGCGGAAGTCTCGGGATCACTCGGCAGGAACTGACAGATATGCTGCTTTTCTTCAGGAGCGGCGTAGCTTCGCCTTACCCCGCTTTCGGATACGAGCAGGAACGGACGGAATATGTCAAAGCAGACCTCATGGTTTTCATGCGTGAAGGAGAGCCTGTGATTTATATCGACGACAAAATGCTGCCGACAGTAGTCCTCAGGACGGAGTTGTTCGAAGAAAACCTGAAAAATGCCAGGAACCGCGGCGAAAAGCATTTTATCAGGGAAAAATACAAGAACGCCGAGTGGATAATCAAGTCGGTGAGCGACCGCAACCGCACGCTTTATCAGGTCGCGGCGAGTATTTTCTCGCATCAGAAGGCCTTTCTGGAACACGGAGACAAATTCCTTAAACCGCTCACCCTGAAAGATGTTTCGGACGATATCGGCCGTCACATTGCCACGGTTTCAAGGCTCACGAACGGCAAATACGCTCAGACTCCGCACGGGATTTTCGAGCTGAAATACTTCTTTGTAAAGCAGGTGAACGACAATCTGACGACAAACAAGCGTCTGGAGCAGAAAATCGTCGAGATAATCGAAGGCGAAAGCCGCGAAAATCCTTACAGCGACGACGACATCGCCCATATTTTAAGCAAAGAAGGAATCGAAGTCGCACGCAGAACTGTCGCGAAATACCGTTCCAAAATGAACATTCCGCTCGCAAGAGAGCGTAAAAGAAACTATCAATTTGAAGTCGGGAACTGAAATGTGCAAGATTGCGAATTTTCTGAAAAAAGAGTTTGTTTCATGCCGTGCAGAGATAAAGACTAAAGAGGAACTTTTCGAATATATCGCGGAAAATGCCATGGAAAACGCCGGAATATCTAAAGATTCGGTGCTTAAAAGTCTGCTGGAACGCGAAACTTACGGCTCTACCGGCATCGGAAAAGGTGTCGCTGTGCCGCACTGCAGGATCCGCGGTTCGAAAAATGTCGTGATACAGTTGATCTCGCTGGCTGAACCGATGCCTTACGGGAGCTCTGACGGCGAAGGTGTCCGCCTTGTCTTCTCGCTTATCGTGCCTGAGGGGAACAATCTGCTGTATCTCAAGCTCATANNTGAAGAAATAATCGATTTAATCTCAAATTTATAGGAGGGAGTTATGGTTTTCAGAGTCGAAGTCGGATTGAACGAAGATGTGAAGGATGCTCAGGGGTTGACCTGGAAAAGAAGGATCGAAACCGATTTGGGGATCAAAACGGTTGAAGATGTAAAAATGCTTAAAGTCTACCTTATCGACTGTGAGGATGTTACTCAGCAGCAGGTCACAGCGTTTGCATCAGAAGTCCTTGCCGATCCTGTCACAGAGGTTTTTGAAACGCGCGAAGTTCTGGCAGACAACTATTATTTCGACTGGATCGTCGAGACGGGATACCTCCCCGGCGTTACCGACAACGAAGGAAAAACCGCACTCTGGGGACTCAAGACTTTCCTCGGACACATCGGTGAGAACGACATGGTTTTCTCCGGCAGAAAATATCTTATCAGCGGCAAAATAAGTGAAGATGAAATCAAAAAAATCGCCTCCGACCTTCTCGCTAACGGCGTGATACAGCGTTATTCGATACTCAGCGCGAAACAGTGGGCGAAAGGCCAGAGAATAGGCAACGCTGTTCCGAGAGTCGTTGACGAAACCGCTCCGGCAGTCGAGAAAATGGCTCTCGACGTTTCAGACGAAGACCTGATGAAGATTTCGCGTTCCCGTGTCCTGGCGCTCAATATCGACGAAATGAAGGCGATACGCGACTACTTCAAACGAGAGGATGTCATCAAGGAAAGGATCGCGCACGGTATGTCGGAGGAAGCTACAGACTGCGAAGTCGAGGTTTTCGCACAGACCTGGAGCGAACACTGCAAGCACAAAATTTTTGCGGCAGACATCAAATACGAGGACAAAACAAGCGATAAGAACGAGGAGATCCACTCGCTCTACAAATCATGCATCAAAAAAACCACGACAGACATGCTTGATAAAAAGCCGTGGATCAAATCGGTCTTCGACGACAACGCCGGGATCGTCCAGATCGACGACGACACCCTTTTCGCAATGAAAGTCGAAACACACAACTCTCCGAGCGCACTTGACCCGTACGGCGGCGCACTCACCGGCATCGTCGGCGTAAACCGTGACATCATCGGCTGCGGAATGGGTGCAAAACCTATCCTCAATACAGATGTTTTCTGTTTTGCAAGCCCGTTCTTCCGCGGTGAGATCCCTGAAAAACTGCTTCATCCGGGAAGAATTTTCAGAGGAGTCCACAGAGGCGTCAAGGACGGAGGCAACGAAAGCGGAATCCCGGTCGTAAACGGTTCTATTTACTTCGACAACCGCTACCTTGGCAAGCCTCTCGTCTTCTGCGGAACAGGCGGACTCATGCCGATGGAGCTCAACGGCAAGCCTTCATGGAAAAAAGAGGCTAAAGCCGGCGACCTTATCATCATGTCGGGCGGCAGAGTAGGTAAGGACGGTATTCACGGCGCGACATTCAGCAGCGAGGAACTTCACGAAGGAAGTCCTGTAACAGCAGTTCAGATCGGCGACGCCATCGTTCAGAAAAGGATGCTCGACTTCATTCTTGAAGCGCGTGACAAAGACCTTTTCAACGCAATCACTGACAACGGCGCGGGCGGACTCAGTTCAAGTGTCGGCGAAATGGCGCAGGATACAGGCGGCGCGAAAGTTTATCTCGAGAAAGTTCCGCTCAAATATCAGGGGCTTCAGCCGTGGGAGATATTTATTTCAGAGGCTCAGGAGCGCATGACGCTTTCAGTTCCGAAAGAAAAATACGATGAACTCAAGAAAATCGCAGACATCCACGAAGTCGAAATCACTGTTGTCGGCGAATACACAAACACCGGATACCTTGAAATCTACTACAACGACATCAAGGCGGCTTACCTTGAAATGGAATTCCTTCACAAAGGAAACCCGAAATATCATCTTGAGGCACTCTGGAACTTCCGTGAAAAACAGCCGGATAAAGAGTATGTTCCGGCTGAAAAAAGCAATCTCAACCACATTCTGCTTGACATGATAGGACGCGTGAACATCGCTTCGAAAGAGGACTGGGTAAGACAATACGACCACGAAGTCCAGGGCAGGAGCGCAGGCAAACCTTTCTGCGGCTCAGAGCATGACGGTCCGAGCGATGCAGGTGTCCTCAGAGTTTCGCCTTTCAAGAAAAACGCGATCGTCGTTTCTCACGGAATCAAACCATCCTTCAGCGACCTTGACTGCTACCACATGACGGCAAGCGTAATCGACGAAGCTGTCCGAAACGCAGTCTGTGTCGGCGCAGACCCCGATTTTATGAGCGGTCTCGACAACTTCTGCTGGCCCGATCCGATTTACGACGAGGAGAAAAACCCCGACGGAAAAGAGAAACTTGCCCAGCTTGTCCGCTCCAACAAAGCACTTTACAAATACTGCACCGAGTATGCGATCCCGCTCATCAGCGGCAAAGACAGCATGCACAACGACTACGGCAGCGGCAAAAACAAAATCTCTATTCCGCCGACACTTCTTTTTACCCTCATTTCCAAAATGGACGATGTCGAAAAGATGGTCACAATGGATTTCAAACACGAAAATGACAAAATTTTCCTCATCGGAGAGACAAAAGACGAACTCGGCGGCAGTGAATATTACCTTTACCACGGCATCAAACATGAAGGTTTTGTTCCGAAAGTCGATTCGGCGAAATTCATGAAGAACTACCGTGCTCTGCACAAAGCTATGAAACAGGGACTTGTCGCAAGCGCCCACGACCTTTCAGACGGAGGTTTCGCGATCGCTGTGGCAGAATCAGCGTTTGCAGGCAGTTTCGGCGCGAAAGTCGACCTCAAAAAGATGATAAAATCAAATGATGTCTCAAGAAACGACACTCTTCTTTTCAGCGAGTCGAACGGCAGGATCCTCGTTTCTGTAAAACCGGAAAATGTCGAATCGTTCAAACAGGTCATGAAAGACTGCGAATGTGCCGAAATCGGTGAAGTTACTTCCGGAACATTCCTTAAAATCAACGGTCTCAAGGACGAAAGCATCGTCGATCTTGATATCTTCGACCTCAAAAAGAGCTGGAAAGGATTGATGGACAAGATGAAATAAATCACAGTATCCCGTTTCCCGCAAAAGAGTAGCATCCGTTTCCTTTCGTGAAAATAATGTGATCCAAAAGTTCGATTCCCATGAGAGTTCCTATTTCACGCAGTTGTTTTGTCGCGAGTTTGTCTGCGTCAGAAGGTATCAGAGTGCCGGACGGATGGTTGTGGGCAACAATTATCGAAGCGGCACGATCGGTGCAGGCTACGGCAAAAACCTCTCTCGGGTGGAGCGGTGCGTAGTTCAAAGTCCCGATGAAAGTCAGATGGACGTCAATAACCCGCTTCGAACCGTCAAGGGTTATCGTCAGGAAGTGCTCCTGCTTTTTGTCAGCGTAATCTTTTAAAAGCGGAAGCAGGTCTTCCGGAGTTCTGATCAGCGGCTTTTCGCTTTCGACGTAAAATCGTTTCGCAAGTTCGAACGCAGCTAAAATCTGACACGCTTTTGATGTTCCGACACCAGGAATTCCAGAAAGTTTTCTGATGTCAAGAGCGCCCAGTTTCTCGTCTTCAAGCAGAGTTTCGATCTCTTTCGAAATGCTCATCAGCGGATGATCTTTGCCGCCGCTGCCGAAAATCAGGGCGACGAGTTCACGGTTGCTCAGCGCGGAAGCTCCTTTCAAAAGCAGTTTCTCCCGCGGTTTATCCTTTTCGTAAAGGTCTTTTATCTGTTTCATAATGACCTCCGTTTTTTAATATAAATTAGTGTAATTTAAAAATCAAGGTCGGAAATGCTAATTATTGATAAAAGATTGTGCGAATATTGAGATAATAATACTTTCTCTTGCTTTCCAGCCTGAAATCAGTTAGAGAGCGCACGGTTAAGGCTGCTCAGTGCTATGTGCGCCAAAAAAGGAGGAAAAATGCAGTTGAAATCGGTTATTTTCGATATGGACGGAACGCTTCTCGATACACTCGACATCATTTCAAGGACAAACAACAGGATTTTGAAGAAACACGGCTTTCCGGAGCACACGATCGAGGAATACAAAGGCTTCGTCGGTGACGGAATGCGGATGCTGCTTCGCCGCGCGCTTCCGAAAGAGGCGCCGGACGATGTGATCCCGGTCCTTCTGCCAGAAGTTCTCGATCTTTACCATGAAGAAGGAGTAGGCACGATCCCGCCTTTTGAAGGAATCAGGGAAACGCTTTCGGGACTTGTCGAAAGAGGTGTCAAAATCTCGATTCTCACAAACAAAGAACACAAATATGCACTGCTAAACGCCGAAACCATTCTCGGAGAATTCCATTTCGACGCGATCCTGGGCGAACGTCCCGGAATTCCGCTCAAACCCGCTCCCGACGGGATATTCGAAATATCTGAAATAACGAAAGTGCCGCTTTCGCAAACCGTTTATGTCGGTGATATGAAAGCCGATATCCTGACTGCGAAAAATGCAGGGATCATTTCGATCGGATGTCTCTGGGGCTTCGGCCGGAAAGAGGACCTTGTCGCTCTTGGAGCCGATATTCTTATTTCTGAACCAAAAGAACTTCTTGAACTGGCTGATAAAGATTAGTTGTTTAGAACGAAGTAAAGAATTTCTCGGTTATTCACCGCACAGTTCTTCAACTGAATCTGCGGTTTCTTTTGCGCATTCGCCGTCGCAGGCTTTGCCGGTCGGTTCCCACTGTTTTTCGTCATCGCAAGAGTAGATCAAACCGCGTGACATATCTGAATTAACGCATTTGTACTGTCCTGCTTCACATTCGGGTTTGCATTTTCCTGTGTCAGGATCGCATCCGGACTGGCATGCAAACGGAGAAGATTCTGCACTTGAATAATAAAAATCAGCCTCTTCCGAGAAGGTGGATTCTTCTCCTTTTTTGCACTCAAAATGCCATGAAATGTCGTTGCGGCATACATATTTTTCAGCATCAGCTTCGCAATATGTCTTTTCTTCTTCCTTGCCGTTGTCGTTGTTGTCTTTGTTGTCACCGTCGCTGCTTTCGCTGCCGCCGCATGAAATCATCAGGAATATTCCTGCGAAAACAACTGTCAAAGCCAAAAATCTTTTCATTTTTTCCTCCAATAAAAAAATTACTTTGTAAAAGCCTCTTTTTTGAAAAATCAAAAGCGGTGGATAATAAAAAAAGGCAAATGAAAGGCAAGTTTTTGCAGGCGGTTTT
The DNA here is from genome assembly GCA_902780365.1 of uncultured Spirochaetales bacterium. Lineage (GTDB taxonomy): Bacteria > UBP6 > UBA1177 > UBA1177 > UBA1177 > UBA1177. The sequence goes on along the minus strand of CACZFE010000049.1, from coordinate 2,493 downwards.
TACCCTACCACATTAACGAGTTTGCCTTTCGTTTGCTTTGTAGATTCAACTAATTTCGGCAGTTGCTTTTAATTGCCGAATTAAATCAGAAAATATGTCTTTCACTAAGATGCGAAGATACTGATTTTAGCAAGGCTTAAAAGTGGTTTTTTGAGGGATATTTGCGGTCGAAAATTTCGGTTGCAAGAGTTGGCGGACACAATGGGCTCTAATTTGACTTTCTGACACAGCGGAATCCTTTTTCTATGTCGGAAGATTTCAAATCGCTGAAAACACCAAGATCCTCAAAAGAGATATACCAGACAGAGTTTTCGTCATCGGAAAGGACGGATGAAGACCATAACTCCCCGCTGTCATAGAACAGCTTGTTATAAATAAAAGCACCTTCTGTGTCCTCTGGACATTCTTCATCCGATGCCGGAGAACACTCTGAAGCACAGGATCCACTCAGACATCCGCCTGTTTCTGAAACTCCGCAGATTCCATCTGGTTCAATTCTTGCGCAGCCTTTGAACAATGTTCTTAGTTCGTCAATAGTCGGCAAAAGCCAGTCGTCAAAACCAGATATAAGAAGGTTATAGCAGGTTGCATTCGCAACTTCCCATGTAGCTGTATAATATGATGTCCAGTAAAGTTGAGTTCCCTTGTCATAACAAGGTGTTCCGCTGGTCGGGCTGCATTCCGGTGCTACACATTTGTTGTTCTGAGAATCAAATACAAAGTTATAGAAGCAGTTGCATCTGTAGGTGTTTTCGCCTGTCGCTACGCATCCTCCGTTTGAGTTTTCCACGCCGGAACACGGGCTTGACGCACACGGGCTTGTAGGCGGTATAGGAACGCACTTGCCTGACTCATCTCCATTACCCCAGTCATAGCCTTCCGGACAAAGGCATTCACTATATTCTGTAAAAATGCCTCCGGCTGCTATGCAGGCATGATATTCCGGATTATCGACGCATCTTTTACCCCCGTCATCTTCGCTCCAGGTGTAACCTGTAGGGCAAGTACAGCCGTGCCTTTCTTCATCGAATACAGCACCTTCAAGACCTTCACAAGGATTTGGCGGGGTGTCTGAACCAGGAACACATCTGACGCTGTCTTCGCCTTCTCCCCAGTGATAGCCTTCCGGACAGTAGCAGCCATTTCTTTCTTCATCATAAAATGCGCCGTCCAGACCTTCACACGGATCATCCGAAACTGTGTCTGAATCCGATGTCGTGTCCGAATCTCCGGCATCGGGATTTTCAGTCGGTTTGCTGTCATCGTTGCCCGATTCGGTGTCGGTCGAACCTGTGTCTGCCGAATCTTCATCTGTCACTGTTTCGCCCGTGTCGGAATTTTCATCTTTGTTCGTGGTTTTGGAATCGCTGCCACACGAAATCATCAGAACTATTGCACTTAAAAGTGCGAAAACTACCAAGAACTTTTTCATTTTTTTCTCCTTTTATCCGACCACATTCACGAGTTTGCCTGGGATGTAGACGACTTTTTTGATTTCGCCCGATTTGAGGAATTTGGAGTAGTCTTTCGCTCTGACTGCCGCTTCGACTTCCGCTGCCGTGATATTTGCGGGGAAGTTCATTTTGTCGCGGAGTTTGCCGTTTACCTGGACTACGACTAAGATTTCGTCTTTGACGAGCGCTTTTTCATCGAGTTTGGGGAACGGTGTTTCGGCGATTTCCTTCATTCCGCAGATCTCCGCAAGTTCTTCGGTGATGTGCGGTGCGAACGGGTTGAGAAGGAGGATTATCGAGCGGAGTGCCTGTGCGAGAACTGCTTTTTCGGTGTCTGTTTCAGGCTTAAGTTTGTATGCCGCGTTGACAAGTTCCATGATCGCGCTGATAGCGGTGTTGAAGTGGAATCTTTCGATCTCGTCACCGACTTTTTTGATTGTTTCGTGGGTTTTCGACCAGAGTTCCTTGCCGTTGCCTTCAACATTTTCAGGATCGGCGAAGTTCCTGATGATCTCTTCATTCGCCGTGACGATGTTCCAGATCCTGGTGAGGAATCTGCTGCAGCCTTCGACACCTTCTTCCGACCATTCGAGGTCTTTTTCGGGCGGAGCCGCGAAGAGGACGAAAAGTCTCGCTGTATCGGCGCCGTATTTGTCGATGAGGACGAGCGGATCAACGACGTTTTTCTTCGATTTGCTCATCTTTTCGACTCTGCCGACAAGTATAGCCGAGATCATGAAGACCATGGCTATGACGGCAAATATCAGGGCCGTTTTTTTCCTTTGCTGTTTTGTCATAAGCATTGACTCCTTTGGCAGATGATACGTCTGCCCATACAAATCACTCCGAAGATTTTATCACTTTACATCTCAATTTCATAGACCTCATTACCACAGGAGCTATTGATGTTCAAGCATCTATATCTAAGTTTTCTACTTCCTCTACCAATTCTTCTACCTTTTCTCATGTAATAACTGTTCATGTATTTACATCTCATGTAGTTACTTCTGGTGTTGGAGTTTCTTCTGATGATGAATTT
>CACZFE010000048.1 GCA_902780365.1 uncultured Spirochaetales bacterium | reverse complement strand
TCCATTATATTTTCTCTATGTTTGCTCAAAATGACCCCGGTTTCTATGTCCTGAGCTATTCTGGCAGCCTCACCGCTTACAAAAACACGCGGACAGTTGCTGAGATCAGTTGACATTTTTCCGCCGTTTTCCTTCGTCTTGAGATTTTTGTCGAAATATTCTTCAAAAATTTCGTTGAGGGTTCTCCCTTGCAGATCCTTTTTTCTCTGCATATCCTTTTTTGTAACAACGAAAATCAGATTTCTGGCATCCTTTCCTGACTTAATAATTATATCTTCCAGTTGCTGTCTGTCTGGATCATTCAGAGCATTTCCCGAGTAAAGCACATAGATTATCGCATCAGCCTTTTTTACATATTCTTCGGCAATTTTAGAGCGCATTACAACCGGATCGTTAGTTCCGGGAGTATCGACAATCTGTGCTCCGTCAAATGAAATTTCAGGGTCATAAATCGTAATCGTGTTGACAAGCGGCATCAGTTCGCCCTCTTTTGCCGTGTAGTCTTTCAGATTTTCTTCGCTGACAGTTTCTGTTTTGCCGAGTTTTTCGGCATGTCTGTTGCCTTTCGCAATGTAATCTTCCAAACTTTCTCTGGTTATGCCGTCGTTACCGCTTTCATTTTCATCGGCTTCTTTTTCAGCCGCTTTTTTCCACTCTTCCCACTCATCGGCTGTGTAGAATGTCGCCCTGACCTCTTTTTTATCTGATTTTTCCATTATCGTAAGCTTTGCAGTGCATGCTGTAACAGCTACAGACAAAACATCTTTTTTGAAAAGAAGGGCATTGAGCAGAGTTGATTTTCCCGATTTCATAGCTCCCGAAACGGCAATGTAAAATCTGTCAGCAGCAAGGGCTTTCTTTTTGTCATAAAGCGATTCTCTAAGAGTTTCAAGAGTTTTAATAGCACTTTCAGGAAGAATTCCCTCTGTTTTTTCAGCATCGAGAATTGCCTCGATTCCTTCCGCGAGTTTGCCTTCTTTGTCAATAAGTGACTGTTTCTCCTGTTGATACAATTCTTCTCTGTTCATTTTACTTTTCCTCCTTGTAGAACTCTTTTGCCTTTGCAAAATCCTTTACCAAAAGCCCGGCAACGCGCAGAGCTTCCGTGCCATCATTGGTTCTTATCGCAGAATTGAACTGATCGATTCTTCCCGAAAGTTCACTTTCAAGAAACGTTCTGACTCCAAGAAAGCGGTAGTCTTCCTTCAGTTTTTCTATCATCATCTCTACCTGCTCATACATCGGGCCTACAAACTGTGCTCCGGTGATTTCCGAATATCTTTTCTCATCAGCTTTTTTAAGTACTTCCGCTATTTCGCCAGCCAGTTTTCCGACTTCGGCTTTCGCAGTTTCGACATCGCCGTCTTTAGTTTTAAGCTGCAATTTAAGGTCTTCAATTTCCCTGTCTTTCAAACTGAGTGCAATAGAGTTGTCGTTTCCGCCGGACTTTGCTTTTTTTGCAAAAAGTTTCTGTGCCGCAAAAAATCCGACTGTGAGACCGATTATCAAAAACAAAACCGAGAACCCGGCCACTGCACCGAAACAGCCTGAACATTCAGGGCATTTCGGGCATGTTTGAACTGCTTCCTGCGCAATAACCGACAAAGTTGAAAACAAAACTACCAAAGCACTTAAACATTTGATTTTTCTCATAATCTCCTCCTAAATTTTATAATTCTCCGGCATAAAATCCCACTCGATTCGATCTGGATTTTTTAATTTAGATACCATGCACAGTCTTGCAAACTCATATGTAAGTTTGTCAAAATCCTTGAGTTCGCCGCTTTTTATCCCTTCCAGAATAATTACTTTCCGCTCAAAAATTTCATCATTACATGAATGATCTTTTTTCATAAAGTCGCGAAGTTCTTTTCCTTCGGTTGTCTCTGCTTTAAGTCTGAAAGCTATTGGATGAAGTTCTGGTTCACTCGCGCTGTTTTTGAAATATTCTTCCCAGTTCTTTCTTCCGAAAAGTGCAGATTGAAATTTTTTGAAAAGACGTTCTTCGCTGGTAGTCAGAAGTCCGTCGCTATTGAGTTCGCCTGCATAAATTGAAAGGGTTTCATTGGCCCAAGCATTATATTCATCAGTTGTTCTGAAATATTCTTTTGATTTTAAAAGCGACTTTTCGTCTACATTGAAATCAAATTCCGACTTGTCTACACAATTTTTCAACTGGTCTTTTTTCTTCAGATAATTTATCCAGATGTCATTATGGCAAGCTACAAAATTTGTGAGGCAGTCGTCAAAAATAAGGGTAAAAAAGAATTTTACACTGCTTGAGATTTCAGAGAGCACATTCTTTACATTTGAATCCGTTGCCTCTTTTTTAGATTCGTAATTGGATCTTGACATGGTGCTCTTCAGAAGATACAAGCAAAAATTGAGCTGATTTTTCAAATACTGCATTCTCCCTTCTTTTAAAAGGATTGCCGTGTGAATAAAATCGATATCGACAAATTCCGAATATATTCCCAATTCTTTGGCAAATATGTTGAAAACGGCATCAATTTTCTCATCTATCTCGCCGAGTAACGAAACTTCCCATTCCGAGACAATCTTTCTTTCTTCGTCAGGATTACCCGGAAAGTCAGGATTGCCAGCAAAAGAACGAGAATTGTTCTTGATTTTTGTATCCAAATTCATGAGCTTTCTGTTCCACCATGAATCAAAATCACTCTCGAGATATTTAACTTTGTTTGCAATGAGGAGAATTCTTGCTGCGAACTCGTCAAAAAATTTTCTTCTCAGCCCGCTTCTTGCCTTCACTGCGGATTCGCGCTCATCCTGAAGAACCTTTTCAAATTCATTGGGAAGCATCTTTATGACGGCTTCTCCGTTTTTTGCTCTTATTTCTTTGGATTTTTCGCTGAGTTCGTTTGTGAAAAGCTCCTGATCAGCCTTATCCTGTCTGTATTTGCGTTCAAGTCTTTCTCTGATCCTTTCCGGTGCTCCGGATGCTATCTGCGGCTTTTCAGCAGTTTTCACACTGAAAATATGAGGTTCATACCCTGGAATATTTTTTTTGAAATTTTCCTCGAATTTTTGTTTATCCTCTTTTGTTTTCTCTTCTTTGCAGTTGAGAACAAAAATCATGTTTTTATCAAGAGCCATCAGCTCTTTGATGTAATCGCACTCGTCTTTCGGAAGAGATGTCGAAATATCACTTACCCATACAATTGTCGAAACCTCGTTTTTTGTGAGATAATTTCTGATTTTTTCACGGATGTTCCCTTCAAGATCGCCAGCACCCGGAACATCGACAAGAACGAATGTGTTCAGAATCGGTTTATTGCAGAAAATCCTGATAAAATCGTATTCCGACGAAGCATTTCTCATCTCTTTCTGAGCTTTTTCTTTTCCAGCTTCGTCAATTGCTATCGGTTGACCGCAGACTCTGTCGTTTTTTATAAATTCGACTCTCTCGTCAAGACTGTAATGAAATTCAATAACAGTTGCTGTTGCGCGAATAATGCCGGTTGCCGAAAGTTCCTCGCCTAAAATCATGTTGACGAGCGTTGATTTTCCGGCTTTCATCTGTCCTGCAAACGCGATTTTGACCTTTTCGCCATCGAGATGCTGCTTAGCATCCTTGAGAATCGACGAAATTCTTTCCCAAAAGTTGTTGACATCACCGGTCATACACTTGCTGACGGCTTCCTGCAAATCGACAACTACATTTTTGACATTTAAATCTTTAGGATCCTTTTTACGATTTCTCATTTCTGGCTTCCCTTTGTTATTGTCGTCCTCGGTACTCCATTGGATATCGCTTCGAGTTTTTTTAAACTCCCATATTTCCCTGATATTGTCTTTTTCGCATTGCGGTTTTTGTTGTGTTGCCTGCTGTTGCTTAACAACTGCGTCTAAAATGCTTGTGGAGACATATCTGCTCTCAACTTTCTTATCTTCCTTAGCCGAGGCAGCATCGAAAATGCTCGTAGAAACAGAGGTGTGTTTTGAAGTTTTCGTCTCTGCCGATTTATGGCTGTGATTAAACGCAGGATTAGCTCTTATTATAGACGCATAAGCTTCCTCGATAGAGTATGTATCCTCTATACATCGAAATTTGTGGGGATACATTTTCATAAGGCAGCTCCTTATTATTTCCGGCTCGACACCAAGTTCCGCCGCCAGATCACCGATAAAAACTCTTTCGCCTGACGATTTCTGCTGTAGATCAGCACCTGATTTATCGCTTTCGCCGCTAAAATGATTTCTGACTTTTGATTCCCAGAAGTTATCGATGGAAGATTTTTCATTTAAATTTACGCCAGAGAAAGTAAAAGGACTGCTTTTCTTTAGAAAAAATATAATCTTGTCGCTGCTAACACAAAGTTCTTTTGCCAAATCGGAAATTTTCATCATTTTTCCTTTCTGTTTCTGCTGTTCCTGCTGTTTTTTAGCATCAGCCATTCCCGCAAACTTCTTGATTCCATTAAGTTTATTAAATATTATATTGTTCAAGAAATCAGTTTTGTTTTTGCCGCTGACAAAACAAGCTCTGACTTTCGATTCCCATGCCCTGTCAATATACGGATTCACCCACAATCTTTGAAATGAAAAAGTAGACGGGCTACTTTTCACAAGAAAATCAATAATATCCTCTTTGCTGACATTCAGCTCAATTGCCAGTTCAGAAATATTTTTCATATAGCGTATCCTCCAAAAAATCGGTTCTTTTTCCAAAACAACACGCATTTTATAGCCAGCAGGTTATAAATGTCAAGAGTTTATAGCCGAAAGGTTATAGAAATATTGTTCCTATTGCATAAAATTTTGGGTTTTTTGCGGAGTCGCCCTTGGATCTCAAAACAGCATTCGCTTTGACAATCAAAGAAATCCGGAAAGAAAAAAAATTGTCTCAGGAACAGGTTGCGAACCGCTGTTTTTGCCAGACCGTGATCATCGGCCGCTTAGAGACCGCACAACGCGAACCCAAAATTTCGACAGTTTTCAAAATCGCAAATGCATTGGAAGTTCCGCCCGATTATCTTGTTAAAAAAGTGGAAGAAAAATTAAATTCGTAAAAAAACAGACTTTAAATCGAACTGATTACTTTTCGTATTTGCTCCGCCATTCAGCGGCTTTTTTTGTATTTTTTCTTATACCGATCCCTTCTTCATAACAACGTGCTATATTTTTCATGCCGTCTTCAAAGTTTTGTTCTGCAGCCTTCAAATACCATTTAAAAGCCTCCTTTTCGTTTTTTTCGACACCGATTCCGTTTTCATAGCAGTCACCTACATTGGTCTGTGACCAGGCATTTCCTTGTTCAGCAGATTTAAGATACCACTCGAAACTCTTTTTATCATCCTTTTCGACAACTATTTCTGTTGGATAAGAAGTGGAATAATAATACCCAACAAAGAATTGAGCTGCGTCGTGTCCCTGCTCCGCAGCTTTCAAGAACCATTTGAAAGCCTCTTTCGCGTTTTTTTCTACACCGAAACCGTATTCATAGCAGTATCCTGTATCGAATTGTGCCGGAGCGTATCCTAGTTCAGCTGATTTTAAAAACCATTTGAAGGCCTCTTTTTCATCTCTATCTGTACCCCATGCTGATTCATAACAATGTCCGAGAAAATCCTGAGCATGAGCCGCTCCGTTTTCCGCAGCTTTCAGAATCCATTTAAAAGCCTCTGCTTCATCCTTCTTGACTCCCCAGTCTCCGTTAAAATAACACGAACCTATAGTAGATTGTGCAATTGCATCACCCTGCTCCGCAGCCTTCAAATACCACTTGAAAGCTTCTTTTGTGTTCTTCTTAACACCAATACCTTCTTCATAAAAATACCCTGCATCCAATTGTGCCTCGAGATCTCCCGCTTCAGCCGCTTTCAGGATTGATTCTAAACCGTCATTTTTTAAATTTTTGACCATGTCATTCTCCATTTATAAAAAACTCAGAACACTTTGTTGATCGTTTCCGAAGTGCATTTTTTTCCGGCACGCCAGTCGCTCGGAGTTTTTGAAAAAGTCAGGGTGTAGCGACCGTCGGCAAAATATACGACTTTGTAGTGTTTTCCGTCGTCCGTTATCACAAATCCGAGACCTTCAAGTGTACTGCGGACAACCGGTGTCATACCGCTGTAATCTTTCAGAAGACGTTTTATTTCATCTGATTTTTGTGCGGAAAGTTTTTGGAAATCATTGTTTTCAATAATATCGCGGACAATGTCGGCACGTCTAGATTCGGAATTTATGCCGTCCAGCGCATCGCTCAGCACTGTCAGAACAATATCTTTCACTTCGCCGGGATAGAAATCATTTTCATCACCCATGAAAAGCAGTGGTGCGGAAGTACGCGCCTCAAGTTTGTTTTTCAGCCTCTGGTTTTCGACCTGAAGCTTTTCGTTGGCAAGCATAAGCTCCTCGATCTGGTTTTTGAAACGCTCCTCGTCATCGTCGAAAGCCTCTATCATTTTATCCGCTTCATTCATGGCTTCGGCATAAGCCTGCTCACGTATTTCGCGCTCTCTTTCACTCAGTGAATTCAGAATTTCCGTGTTTTGTCTTTCGGCCGCTTTCAGAGCCTCCTCTACCGACTTTTTTTCCAGGCGTTTTTTGGCAAGTCTTTCTCTAAGCAGAGCATTGTTTACTGCCTGCCATGTGTATAATGGTTCCACCATCCGCGAATTGCAGTATTGTATTACAGCCGGAACAACTTTTCCCAAAAGCTCTGAATCCAGGTCTGACGCTTTGTGATAGAAAAATCTTTTGTGCTCCAGAGCGTTGTTCGGAAAATAAACTCCTATACTGCCTAGAATCTCATTTTTATCGTGTGTCATTTTTTCCAGCTTCATATTGGTGCAGATACTTTTCTGCACAACGACATGGGCAACTCCTTTCAGATGTTCAGCCAGTTTATCGACATCTACCGGATCTTCTTCACGGCCTGTTTTGGAGACATAAACTACCGGCAGACTGTATGCCGGATTTCCGTTTATCGCCTCTGCAACAATCCCTATATTGTTTTCATCCATAAAAAACGGCTTGTCCGAAATCTCAAGAAGGTCATCTTTTTTCAGGAAATTTTTCTCTATCAGCAGTGTGATAAAATAAGGGGTGGAGAATCCTCTGTCGATGCTTGTCGCCGTTTCAAGGAAACTTCTTTCGAGCCTGATCGACATCTTCATGTCATTGAAGTTTAAGACATAGTCGCTATCCCATACAACACCGTCGCTGTCGATCTTTTCATAGCGGACTGCCACAATATTTTCCTTGCGGTATTCCTGAATGTCTAGCCACAGTTTATCATCACCGAATCTTACATTGTAGTCTTCGTTCCATTTGATTCCGGGAATGATATTTTCTTCATACTGGCTGGTTTGGTTCCATTTTATGACCAGGCTTACAAAGGCATATTTGGTCATATTTTTGTTGATTTCAAGCGTCGTTGAAAATAAAAGCATCGTAACCTCCACAAAATCAGGGATTTTTTTATAGCCGTGAGGTTGTAAAAATCAATTTTTGCTCACAAGCATAAATGCAAAATCCGGCAGTCCTCACGACACCAACCACTCCGCCACAACCCGAAAGGCGAATAAGTTAAAATCCGAAACCCAATATTTCCGAAATACAACCAAATTCAGTCGTTGTGTGAGATGGCGCTTCGACTCCTTCGATTAGCTCAGGAACCGACATTCCGAGTATAACGAAGATTCTCGGAGAGATCTTTCACATTCGTTCAAGATGACAAAAATGTTTCGCGTTGCTCTCAACATGACGGCGTTATGAATACACGCCAGGATCCTTTGTCATCCTTTTCGATGTAGCCGTTTTTCTGCAAGGTTTGCAGCATTTTTTGAAGAGCGGAACGGTTTATTCCGATTTCATTCTGCAATAAAAAAAAACACCTGATTTGGTGGTACTGTTACCACTAAAAACAAGATTTTTCTTCATTCTTGAAACCAAGCGGCGCTAAAAAATAAAAAACTTTCAAATTTCCGAAAAAATGCTAATAAAGCGCGTCTTTTTTGTTGTTTTAAGGAAGAAACCATGAATATGAATCCGAAAGATAAAATCAAAATTCCGCCTCAGGTTATGCCGACGCTCGATCCGGACTTCAGAAAGCATACTTTCGACGAGGTTCCGGTAGGTTACGGCGAAGATTCTGCTATTCTCGAAGCGTGGAGATGTCTCGGCTGCAAGGATGCTCCGTGTGTCAAGGGATGTCCTGTAAATATCGACATTCCTAAAGTCATGAAGCTGACGGCGGAAAGGCGTTTCGTCGAGGCGCTTCAGGTTATCCGCAACGACAATTCTCTCCCGGCGGTGTGCGGCCGTGTCTGTCCTCAGGAGAGCCAGTGCCAGAAAAACTGCACGATGGGAAAAATAAATTCACCGGTATCTATCGGAAATATCGAAAGATTTCTTGCAGACAACTATTCAAGGGATCTTCCACAGCCTGAAATCAAGGCTTCGAACAGCAAAAAAATCGCTATCGCGGGAAGCGGCCCCGGCGGTCTTGCCTGCGCATACCAGTCGGCTCTGTACGGTCACAAGGTCACTGTTTTCGAGGCTCTGCATGAGCCGGGCGGCGTTCTGGCTTACGGGATCCCTGCGTTCAGGCTTCCGCGCAAGATCGTTGCTGAAGAAATCAAGATCCTGAAGAAGTACGGTGTAGAGTTCAAGATGAACACGATCATCGGAAAGACGTTTTCTGTCGAAGAAATACTCAATAATTACGATGCATTATATATCGGAACAGGTGCAGGCGTCCCATTTTTCCCCGAAATTCCTGGCGAAGATCTTCCGGGGGTCTATTCGGCGAACGAATATCTTACCCGCGCAAATCTGATGCACGCCGGCAAACTCTGGAGCAAGACCCCGATAACAGTGGGAAAAACAACTGTCGTCATCGGCGGCGGAAACGTCGCTATGGATGCTGCGAGAGTCGCGATGAGACTCGGAAGCGAATGTGTCGTCATTGCATACCGCAGGCTTGAAGCCGATATGCCGGTGCGCCGCGAGGAGCTTCTCCATGCGAGAGAAGAAGGGATCGAGACGATTTTCCTCATCTCGCCTATTGAAATCATCGAAGGCGACAACGGCCGCGTTTCGAGCATTGTCTTCAGAAAAATGCGCGCCGTTGATGATCCTGTTGGGGGCAGAAGCAGGATTTTCGAAACCGAAGAAACTTTCACTATGGATTGCGAAGTCGTGATTTTCGCCACCGGAACAAGCCCTAACCCCACTCTGACAAGCAACTGCAAAGAGCTCGAACTCAACAAAAAAGGGTGCATCGTGGTCACTCCCGAGACCTGCGCGACGAATATTCCGCGCGTTTATGCCGGCGGAGACGCGGTAAGCGGTGCTTCGACCGTCATTCTGGCGATGGCGAACGGAAAAACTGCTGCTAACGCGATAAATGAAATGTTCAACAGATCAAAAGACTAAGACCATGAAAAAGATTCTTTCAACATTTTTTTTCCTTGTATTTTCAGCATCTTGCATTATTTCATGTTCAAAAAGCGAACCTGCCGGGAACCAGATCCCGAAAACTGTGACAAACATTCCGCAAAAACCGGCCGCAACAGCTGCTCCGGCGACAAAACCGACTGAAATGCAAAAGGAAAAGACCCCTGATGAAAAAAGAAAGGAAGCTGACGAATCTATTTCGGACAGTTTCCGCGAGCACGGATCGGGTTCTGTCCTGCATCCTTCCGACAAGCTCAACGAAAACGAAATGACGCACGGGAAATACAAAATCAACGAGCCTGACTACGACATGCCGCCGCGTCCGATAGAATTCAAAAGTCTGAAAAAAGTCTATACTTACTTCAGACTGAAGGAAAAACTGCCCGAACCTGTTCTGGAGTCGCTGAACGGCTCGCTTGTGACGATGGTCGGAGCGGTAATGCCGTTTGAAAAAATCCCGGAAGACGGAAAATTCTCGACTTTCTGGCTCTCGAATCCCGCAATAGTCCTCAAAGGCTGCGTTTTCTGCAATCCGCCGAC